>JBKDPX010000245.1:0-12556 GCA_046342165.1 Phycisphaerales bacterium
CAGCTCTTCGGGTTTCGGCCTCTTCGGTCCGCACGACCTCTTCGGCGATGACAACCTTCAAGGCCCGCTGAGTCCCGACGGCCTCAACTACGGCATCACCTCCGCGGGAGACGATCTGACTACGGGCAATACGCCTGTGACCGGCGGCGTGCCGCTCATCAAAAACTCCGTGTGCTTCACATTCACATGCGCGGAAGGGTTTGATCCCAACTCCATCACACATGCGTACTTCCAGTACGGCACATCGCTCGACGAGCCGGGCTTTGAAGCTCCGGCTCCGGGCGCGCTCACGCTCTTGGGTCTTGGGGGGGCCTTGGCGCGTCGTCGACGCCGCTGATCTTTCGGCAACCGACGCACCGACAGCATCAAAGCGGAGACGCTTCGATGCTGATTCCTAAAGACCGATAACAAGTGGACGCGGCCCCCATAACTCCATTCAGGGGCTGTTTCGCAAAAATGTACTCGGAAACCACTTGCCAATATCGCTTGAATGTAAGATGCTGTTGAAGCACGGTTCGAGCCCTTGCGTTGTTTCGTTCCGGTGCGGGATTGTCATCCCTGAAAGGGGAGAGAGAGAGACATCGTGAATCGTTTCGTAGCATCGGGCGCCTGCGCCCTTGGTTTGGCTGTTGGTGCCGCTGACGCCGGCGTGATTTTCGCCGGTACGTCGTTGGATCGCGCCGCATCCGCCGAGTTCACCGTTGTCGGCACACAAATGACCGTGCGTTTGACCAACACGTCAACCAATGACGTGATGACGCCGCTGGGCATTCTGACAGGCGTGTTCTTCCAGCTCACCCCGGGCAGCTCGGCGTCCTTCAGCGCCGTGGTTGCAAACTTGGGTGCGGGCTCGACGGTCTTCTTCGGCCCCAACGGCGGTGGCAACGTCTCCGGTGAGTGGGCGTTCGCACAAGGACTCTCCGGCGCTCCGATGAGCATGCCTTTTGGTATTAGCTCCGCGGGCCTCGGATTGTTCGGCCCCGACAAGCTGTTCCCGGGCGGCCCCGTGCTCACCCCGCCGGACAACCCCGATGGTCTGAACTACGGCATCACATCCGCTGGCGACGACACCTCCACGGGTAACGCCGCGGTCACGGGCCAACAGCCGCTGATCATGAACGAAGTCATCTTCACGCTCAACTGCCCGCAGGGATTCAGCGAGTCGATGATTGAAAGCGTGTACTTCCAGTACGGCACGGCGCTGTACGAGGGCGGATTCGATGTTTCGGTTCCCGCACCCGGCGCGTTGGCTTTGGTCGGTCTGGCGGGCATCGCCGCGGGCCGTCGTCGTCGCTGAGTCGTTCAACGCGATAACCAGACTTTCAACCACCATGCGTCCCCCGGGGCGCATGGTGTCGTTTTCCGAACGATGCATCACGGGAAAATGACCGAACCCGGACCCTACCATCCACCTCCTTATGCCGACCATCACGATCAACGGACGCAAGTGCGAGTTCAAGCCCGGGCAGATGATTCTGCAGGTCGCCAACGAGCACGGCATCGAGATTCCGCAGTACTGCTACCACGAAGGCCTGAGCGTCGTGGCTTCGTGCCGCATCTGTCTCGCGGAAATCCATGCGCCCGATCCCAAGTCGGGACAGATCGTTCCGTTCATGGGTGGCAAGCTTCTTCCGACCTGCCAGACCCCCGCTTCCGACGGCATGGTCATCTCCACCAACTCCAACAAGGCCGTCGCCAATCAAAAGGCCGTGATGGAGTTCCTGCTCATCAATCACCCGCTCGATTGCCCCGTGTGCGACCAGTCCGGCGAGTGCTTTCTGCAGGATTACTCCTACGCCTACGGCCGCGGCCAATCGCGCTTCGAAGATCAAAAGGTCAAGCAACCCAAGAAGGATCTCGGCCCGCACGTCTATCTCTACTCCGATCGCTGCATCATGTGCACCCGCTGCGTTCGCTTCACGCGTGAAGTCAGCGGCACCTCGGAACTGCTTGTGCAAGGCCGCGGCAACAAAGAAGAAATCGATGTCTTCCCCGGCGTCGCGCTGGAGAACGAACTCGCAAGCAACGTGATTGATCTCTGCCCCGTCGGCGCATTGCTCGACAAAGACTTCCTCTTCGCGCAGCGCGTGTGGTTCCTGAAGGAAACCCCCTCCATTGACGGACTCACCGCCAGCGGAGACAACATCCGCATCGACCACAACGAAGGCAAGGTCTACCGCGTCAAGCCGCGCACGAACCTCAAGGTCAACAAGTGGTGGATCACCGACGAAGTGCGTTACGGTTGGAAGTTCGTGCACTCCGATGCGCGCCTCACTTCGCCGACGCGCAAGCAGTTCGGCACGACCGTCGAGTGTGATTTCGCTCGCGCGTATGACGAGGCGATCGCAGGCATTCGCGCAAGCGGCGGCCGTCTCGCCGTCGTCGTCAGCCCGATGCTCAGTTGCGAAGATGCGTTCCTGCTCGCGCAAGTCGCGCGTCGCATCGATCCGCAGGCCACGCTCGCCGTCGGCCCCGTTCCGGTGCATGGCGCCGACAAGATCTATCCCGTCGGCGCAAGCGAGAACGATCCCAAGGCCTTCAAGGTCCACGCGGAGAAAGCGCCCAACGCGCGCGGTGTCCGCCGCGTGCTCAAGGCGTTCGGCGGCGATGTCGTCGAGTTCGATGCACTGCTGGGCAAACTCGGCAAGGGCACGGGTCGTTCAGACATCAGCGCCGTCATCGTCACGGGCAATTATCCGTCGAACTGGATCACGCCTGATTTCGAGCAGACGCTCGGCGGCAAGTTCGTCGTCGCGATCGAAACCCTGCGCAACGCGCTCAGCGATCGCGCGGATGTCGTGATCCCGGCGTGCACCTGGGTCGAAAAGGCCGGATGCTTCGAGAACGCCAAGGGCATGATCCAGGCCTTCGAGCAAGCCATTCCGCCCGTCGGATTGGCCAAGAGCGAAAGCCAGATCGCGCTCGACATGCTCGCGGCGCTCGCGGGCGAACCCGTCGTCACCGACGGTGTGCGCGATGTCGTCGTCATCAGCACCGTGGGTCAAGTCGCGGCGGGCGCGCAAGTCGCCGTCGCGCGCGGCAAGACCTTCAACGCGGCGAACTGCCGCGCTGACATGGCGGCCTTCAGCCCCGACCTTCGCGCCTTCGCGACTGAAGTCTCGATGCCCGCGACCGAAGGCGCGCAAGCGAGTGACATGCAGGTGGTCGACCTGTGAACGCCGATCAGGCGTTGATGTGGGCCATCGGCGCGTTGTGCGTCATCATCGGCGTTCCGTTCACGCTGTGGTGGTGGAAGCAGGCCGACAAGTGGGCGGATGCGGAACGCAAGCGATTCAAAGTGAAGCCCGACACGCGCGAGCGCATCGTGGTGCGCGATGATTCTTCGAAAACATAAGAACTAACGGCCCGACGGACGGATCACGCGGTACGACTCCGGACCGTCGCCGTGTTCGCGAGCGATTTCCGGAAGCACGCCGGTGGGATCCTCGTCGATGAACTGCAACACCTTGATCGCGGTACGGCGCTTTCCCGCGTCGTCTTTCGGATTCAGCGTATCGAGCCGCGTGAGCAAAGAACGATTGAGCGGCTCGTCGCCTGCGGATCGACGGATCGAACGCGTCAACACGAATATCACATCGGGTTTTTGTTTGAGTGCCGCTTCGATGCCCGCCGCGGGATCGCTTGCCCACTTGGGCGACACATCCTGGAGCCAGTCCTTGAGCGTGACGCGCGTCTTGACGTCGGCGCCGAGGTAGCCGCCTTTGGAATCACTGAAGTATCGGATCTCCGCGCCTTTTTCGGTGGCTCTTCGACGAGTCATGACGATTTGAAAGGCTTGACCATCGATCAATCGGGAGACACTCGCTTCAAGTTCGGTCTTGATGAACGGAAGGCATGTCGTCATCGCGCCCGATGCGTCGAGCACATAAATCACGCGGCCCGCGCGATCGCCTTTCACGCCGGCGAAGGATGCGGAAGGGGCGACCGCCGGAGTCGACGGAGACGGCGGCGTCAGAACGATGACCGGCGCGTTGTTCGTTGCGACTTCAGGCGCGCTCGTCCGAGGCGGCGGCTCGAACTTTTCGATCACGATGGGAGCGAGATCATCGACGACAGGTTCGCGCTCGACGACCGTCGTCGGCTCAACGACGCTCTTCACGGGTTCGGGATCAGGCTGCGTGTCGGCGATGGGAGCGGAAGGACTTTCGACGCTTTGTGTGATCAACAACTCCGTTTCGACACCCGGGGAATCGACCAACGGTGAATCGTTGCGACTTGACGGCATCCCCTTCAATGCGATCACACCGCCGACATGCACCACGACGGATGCTCCGCCGGCGATACACCACATCGCCGCGGATCGATTGCGGAAGTTGATTCGTCCGAAGCACTTCACGCGGGTTCTATCGGCGGTTTCAAGCCGCGCGCTTCATCCAGCGGGGCGCGGAGAGCATCAACGCGAGGACATCGCACGAGGGGATCGGGCGTGAGAAGTGGTATCCCTGTGCGTAGTCACAATCGAGCGCCTGCAGTTGCACCATGTGTCGTGCGTTCTCAACGCCTTCCGCGACGACCTTCACGCCGAGGTTGTGCGCGAGCGTGACGATCGCCTGCACCACCGCGGCGTAATCGCGACTGCCGTTAAGTGTGTCCGCGAACCCACGATCGATTTTGAGTTCATCGATCGGGAATCGATGCAAACAACTGAGCGAGGAGTGACCCGTGCCGAAGTCATCGATCACGATTCGACAACCTGCATCGCGGAGCTTGCCGAGCGTTGTGGCGATCTCTTCATCGTGATCCATGATGGCGGTTTCGGTGACCTCGACTCGGAACGAACTGCCGTCGAGACCGAAAGACGCGAGCATGTCGACGACGTTCTCGGCAAACGCGCGATCAAGCATCTGCAGACGCGAGAGATTCAGACTGACGAAGATCTCGGACGCTTCGTTCGTCGATTCGCGCCATGACGTGAGATCTCTCGCGGCTTGCGCGATCACCCACAAACCGATGCGTTCGATCTGACCCGACTCCTCGGCGATGGGGACGAAGACATCCGGCGTGATGACGCCGCGAGACGGATGGCGCCAGCGCACGAGCGCTTCGAAACCCGATATGCGACCGGATTCGAGGCAGACGACGGGTTGGTATTCGAGGAAGAGCTGTTGCTTTTCGACCGCGACGCGCAGATCAGCTTCGAGACTGAGCCGATTGAGGACATTGTCGTGCATGCGGCGGTCAAAGAGCGCAACGCGATCCTTGCCGGCGAACTTCGCTTGATACATCGCGGTATCCGCCTCGCGAAGCAGATCCTCTGCGGTCTTGCCGGGCTCCCAGTTGCTCACGCCGACGCTCATGCCCACTTCGATACGTCGATCATCGATGATGATCGGCGCGCGCACGACCTCGCGAAGTCGTTTGGCGACCTTCATCGCGACAGCGGCGTCATCGAGATCCTCGAGCAACAGAACGAATTCATCGCCGCCGAGTCTCCCGGCCGTCGCGTTCATGCCGCGACAGATCGTGTCACAGGTTCTCACGGCGGTGACAAGTCGCGAGCCGACCTCGCGCAACACGCGATCGCCGATCTCATGTCCGAACCCGTCATTGATGAGCTTGAAGTTGTCAAGATCAAGGAACAAAAGGGCGCCGGTTGTTTCCGTGCCGCGCCGCATGCGCTCCACGCAGTGGCGCAGTCGCTCGAGGAGCAATGTTCTGTTGGGCAGCGCCGTCAGTGAATCGTGCGTCGCCTGGTGTCGAAGACATTCGGCGTCATTCGTGCGCAACGCGAGTTCGCGTCGCAGTTGAGCGGCCTCGTCCCGGAGTTTTCCGAACATCGTTCGCAGATTGGTCTGCGCGCGCGAATAGATGAACACCCGCACGTCGGCGAAGGATCGAATCACCATGAAGCCGTCGGCGTCGGTGATCGTTGCGCCGCCCGATGCGACGATCATGATCGGAAGACAGGAATCCTGTTCGGCGATGAATCGACAGCAGCGGACACATGAAGGATGCGCGACAACGCAGGACAGCGGTGCGAAGTTCCCCGGATTGACCGGTGTTCTCCCGTCGCAGTACACGAGTTCGCAGAACTCACCGGCGCGCGGCGCAAGCGCTTCGCACAGTTCGCGGCGAAAATCGTCGTCGCCTCCGACGATGAGCACCCGACGATGCAAGGGATCGCGATCCATCCATTCCCTTCCGCCGGACACGAGATCCGACGTTGGTTATTCGGCGGTTTTCGGTCGACGGTGAAGTGAACTTCGACGGAATTGAAACAGGGGAAAAACGCTGATCGCCGATGCTGATACCCTGCGATTATGGGTCCTGTCGATGATGAGCTTGCTTCACACTGGCTCGCGGCGGTGCGGCGATCGGAAATCGCTTGCGCGCTCGAAGCCGTGTACGTGATGATCGGCGATGCGATCGATGCCAGACGCCCGGTGTGCGACTCATCCGGTCGATGCTGCAATTTCAAGAACCACGGGCATCTGTTGTACGTCACGGGTCTCGAAGCGGCGTATCTGGTCGCCAAGTCCGATCGGGAGGTCCGCGTTTCGGAGGTTCAAGCGGCGCTCGAGCGCGGCGATTGCCCGTTTCTGATCGGCAAGTTATGCGGCGCGCACACGATCAAGCCGTCGGGTTGTCGCATCTATTTCTGCGATCCGACGGCGCAGGATTGGCAACACGAGTTGTATGAGCGATCGGCGAAGATGCTGCGCGAGCTTCACGATCGATTCGAGATCGAGTATCGCTACGCGGAGTGGCGGAGCCTGCTCATGATGTTCGCGCGGGAGTGATCGACGATTGAATCGTTGCTGTTACAGCACGAGCCCCGCCATCATCGCCGGTCCAAAGAAGAGCAGCGCGACACCCACGATCATCCGAACGGATGAGAGTGTGATCTTCTTCACGACCCGCGCACCGATCAGTGTGCCGAGAAACGCCGCGACACATCCGAAGAGCAACGGCATCGTCAACTTGCCCAACTCGCCGGAGAGATCGTTGAAGCGGGTGGCGTAGACGCCGAGTCTCGGCACATCAACCAACACCGAGCACACCACGCCGGTTGCGATCAAGGATTCCTTGCTCAATCCGCAGCGCACGAGAAACGCGGAACGAAGCGCACCCTGATGACCGGAGAGTCCTCCGAAAAATCCGCTGATGAATCCGCCGAGCGGCAGTTTGGAGCGATCGAACTCAAGCCGATCGAATCGCGGCGAGAGTTCGAGCAACGCGAAGCATGTGATGACCGCACCGATCGCGAGCCGGATCGGAGTGACGCTTCGTTCGACGCCTGCGAGGACATAGGTGTGGATCGACGGCATTTCGCCGAGTTGGCGTTGCAGCAGCGCACCGACGATCGATGCGATCACCGCGATGAGTCCGAATCGGATCAAGACCGATCGATCGGCGTTCTTCGCCGTGAGGATGAGTTTGAAGATGTTGTTCGCGAGGTGAACACACGCGGTCGCGGCGACGGCGACTTCGATTGGAACGAATATCGCGAACGCCGGAAGCAAGAGCGTGCCGAGACCGAAACCCGAAACAAATGTAAGGGCCGCGGCGAAGAGTGCGACTGTCGAGACGACGACCACGAGCATCGAACGACAGTGTACTGCGTTCCCGCGGGATCAGTTCTCTGTCGTCGGCGGGCGCGGGTCGAGCAGGCTATCCGCGTCGATGAGTCCCTGCGCGACTTCGACGAGCGTCTTGCGCGAATCGCGCGCGTGCTTTCGGAGCGCGCGGAGATGGTCGGAGCACATTCGCCGACCACGCCGCCCGAAGGACCACACACCATGAAAATCCGTCTCAAACACGCGTTCAGAGGGATGAACCGCCCTAAATCGCGTTGCAACAGCAGAGATCTCGTGATAGGCTCGACGACTGTTCACGAGTTTCGTTAGATGTAATAAAAAATGATATTGAAGTCGGGTGTCGAGGACTGCTTCTGTGCCGCGACACCTGCGGTTTGGCGGCGGCGGTTTCAAATTCCCGTGTGGGCGCTGACAACAGTCCCCGCGAACCGGCGCGATCTGTCGGGCAAATGTTGACGATTCCGGAGAGAGCTATGTTCCGTTCTACCGTTCTTCTTAGTGTTATCGCGTGTGTTGCCTCCGTCATGGGCGTCTCGGCAGAGGCCCGCGCCCAGTGCACACCGCAGTGGCAGTCGTTTGATCCGAGCACGGCGAGCGTGCCGGGCTTGAATGGAAGCATCGTCGCCTCCGTCATGTGGGACCCGGATGGAGCGGGACCGCAAACACCCAAGCTGGTGGTGGGCGGGAGTTTCACCCTTGCAGGAAGCGCGCTTGCAAACAACATCGCCGCTTACGACCCTGCGACGGGAACCTGGTCAGCACTCGGCTCGGGTACGAACAGCTCAGTGCGCGCGCTTGCTGTACTGCCCAATGGCGAGCTGGTGGCCGGTGGGAGCTTCACCGCCGCCGGCGGCGTGTCCACCAACCGCATCGCTCGATGGAATGGCACAACATGGGCCGCACTTGGGTCGGGGGTGAGTGAGATCGTGTATGCCATCACCGTGCTGCCCAATGGCGATCTGGTTGCGGGTGGTGCCTTCACCACCGCCGGAGGTGTGAGCGCCAGCCGCATCGCACGCTGGAACGGTGCGGCCTGGTCGGCCTTGGGTGCGGGGGTAAGCAACGGCGTGTTTGCCCTCGCCGTGCTGCCCAATGGCGACCTGGTGGCTGCGGGATTGTTCTCCGCCGCCGGCGGTGTGACCGCCAACCGCATCGCCCGGTGGAACGGCAGCACATGGGCTGCGCTGGGGACGGGGATGAACGGTGATGTTGCGGCCCTCTCCGTGCTGACCAACGGGGACCTGGTAGCCGCGGGAAGCTTCACCACTGCGGGCGGCATCTCAGCCGACCGGATCGCTCGCTGGAATGGCGCGACTTGGTCAGCGTTGGGTTCGGGCATGAACGGCAACGTGAATGTTGTCACCGTGCTGTCCAATGGCGATCTGGTGGCCGGCGGAAGCTACACCATCGCAGGCGGCGTAACTGTCAACAACATCGCCCGATGGAACGGTGCGGCTTGGTCGGCCTTTGGTTCAGGCATTGGCGGCGGCGTGTTTGCCCTCGCAGTGTTGCCTCATGGTGACTTGATTGCCGGGGGTAACTTCACGAGCGCTGGAGGTGTCGGCACGAGTCGAATTGCCCGCTGGAACGGCAGCGCATGGGCTGCGCTTGGGTCAGGGATGAACGACATAGTCGGCGCGCTCATGGTACTTTCCAATGGCGACCTTGTGGCGGGGGGCGCCTTCACCACCGCAGGCGGCGAGACGGTCAACAACATCACCCGCTGGAACGGTGCGGCCTGGTCGGCCTTTGGTTCAGGCATGAACGGCAGAGTGAACGCTCTCGCCGTGCTACCCAACGGCGACCTGGTTGCCGGTGGGAAATTCACCACCGCCGGAGGTGTGAGCGCCAACAACATCGCTCGCTGGAACGGCAGCACATGGGCCGCGCTTGGCTCGGGGGTGAACGACACGGTGTGGGCCCTTGCCGTGCTGCCCAATGGCGACCTCGTGGCCGGAGGCAACTTCTCGAACGCCGGAGGTATCGGCACGAGCCCCATCGCTCGCTGGAACGGCAGTACATGGGCTGCGCTTGGGACGGGGGTAAGTCGTAACGATGGAACCCCGGCGCTAGTCTTCGCTCTTTCGGTGCTTCCGAATGGCAACCTGGTGGCCGGAGGCTACTTCCTCAGAGCCGGTTTCCTGAATGCCAACAACATCGCCCGATGGAACGGCAGCACATGGGCCGCACTTGGGTCGGGACTGAGTCGTAGTGACACGCTTCCCCCGGCTGTTTACGCCCTTTCGTTGCTTCCCAATGGCGACTTGGTGGCGGGTGGTGATTTCACCATCGCTGGTGGCTTGACCGCAAACCGCATCGCCCGTTGGAACGGCAGCTCATGGGCCGCGCTTGGCTCGGGACTGAACGGCGAAGTCGATGTCGTTGCGGTCCTTCCCAATAGCGACCTGATGGCCGGGGGGAGCTTCACGACCGCCGGCGGCTTGATCGCAAATCGCATCGCCCGCTGGAACGGCGCGGCCTGGTCGGCCTTGGGTACGGGATTGAGCGGAGGTAATGTGTTTGCCCTCGCGGTGCTCCCGAATAGCGATCTGGTGGCGGGCGGTACCTTCTCGACTGCCGGAGATATCGTTGCCCCGTTCATCGCGAAGTGGGTGACGCCGCCATCGTTGGCTGTTGTTGATGATCCCGACGACACCTCCATCAATCCGGGCCAGACCGTGATCCTCGGCGCGGCCGTCAACGCCGGCATCTCGGGAGTGAGCGTCCAATGGCAACGTAACGGCGTGAACATCAGCAACGGCCCCGGCGGCGCATCGCCCGGCGGCGGCATTGTCAGCGGCGCGGCGAGTTCAACACCGTCACCGACAACTACTGCACCAATCACGCTCACCATCACAAACGCACAACTCGGCGACAGCGGTTCATACACCGCGACCTTCTCCGACTCCTGCGGCAGCATCACTTCCAACCCCGCCACCCTCACCATCGCCTGCAAAGCCGACTTCAACACCGACGGATCAATCGACGGCGACGACGTCATCTCCTTCTTCATCGCATGGGACGCAGGTGAGCAAGCCGGCGACTACAGCAACGATGGTTCTGTCGATGGCGACGATGTCATCAGCTTCTTTGTCGACTGGGATAACCAGTGCGCAGGCTGACGCGCTTGAACGGAGTCCCTCGAACACAAGCACCAAACGACAGTGCACTGCGTTCCCGCGGGATCAGTTCTCTGTCGTCGGCGGGCGCGGGTCGAGCAGGCTGTCCGCGTCGATGAGTCCCTGCGCGACTTCGACGAGCGTCTTGCGAGAATCGCGCGCGTGCTTTTGGAGCGCGCGCATCGCATCGGGCTCGCTCATGCCTTTCTTGGAAACCAGAATCCACTTCGCTGATTCGATGACGCGGCGGTCGGCGAGGCGCTGGCGTAGATCGTCCGCCTCGGATCGCGAGTTCATCAGATCGCGGTAACGAGACCATGCGATGCGCAGTGCCGCGCGAAGTTGCTCGTCCGCCACGGGCTTGACGAGATACGCGAAGACACCGGATTCCTGCGCGCCTTTGATGAACTCCTCGTCGGAGTATGCGGAGATGATCACGCTCGGAATGCATCGGGTTTCGAACAGTTCTTTGGCAACGGAGATTCCGCTGCGACCGGGCATGTTCACATCGAGCAGTGCGATGTCGGGCGAAGTGTTGATGGCAAGCGCGATGGCGGCGTCGCCGCTGCTGACGGGTCCGACGGTGGTGAGACCGGTGGACGCGAGGCTTCGCGTGAGTTCAACGGCGACGAGATGTTCGTCCTCGGCGATCAACACGCGCGAAGGTGATTCGGGAATGACATTGACGGCGGTTTGTTTGACGGCTGACATAAGCAGGACTCCGCGATGGTGGACGAGATCGGCCGTTCGTGGCCGTTTCGCATTCGAAGACGCAGAATCCGTGGCGTCCGTAGATCGTGCAATGATATTCGATCGTTCCGCGCGTACCGAACACTCTGATGCGGAATTCACTGAAATCCGACGAGAATCGTGGCGAATCTTGGGCGAATCGGCTTCAATAGAGGTATGACGAACACGCCGGAAGAGGACAAGGGGCTGGCGCACTCGCTCGGTGAGTTCTTCGGACACGTCATCAAGGGAATCAAAACAGATCCGTCGCAAGTGGCCAAGCGCGTGCGGACGGAGGAAGAGCCGCGCGAAACGCCGCAAGGCACGGTGATCGTTCGTCGAACGATCATCGAGGAAGTGCGCATCGAGCCTCGACAGAACGCGAACGATGTCAACGAAAAACCCCGCGCCGATTGACGCGGGGTTTCTTGATGCGGATGTCGGTGCTGTTCAGCGACGACGACGAGCGGCGGCGAGACCGCCGAGTCCGAGCAGTGCAAGGCCCGAGGGGGCCGGAATCACATACAGGCCGCGGGCGTGCACATTTTCAGCGATCGTGACGATGTTCGTGCCGTCGAGGTCCATCTCGAAGATGCGAGCGACGCCGGCGGGTCCGAACTCGCCGGAGAAGTTGGCGCGCTCGTTCACGATCAACTTGCCGCTGTAGGGGTTGTACAGAAGTTGCTCGGGCTGGGTGAGACCGCCGAGCACAAGGCTCACGCTCGTCATTGCGCCGGTGACGTCATCGCGGTTGACGCGATAGATCGCGCCCTGACCGACGCCCAGTTGCGTGTCGGCGATGAAGAGGTCGTTGTCACCCGGAATCGTGGCCATGCCGGTGGCACGCGTGATGCTGCCGCCGCCGGGAAGCGTGAAGCTCAAGTCGGCGCAGAGGCTGACGGAGTTCGTCGCGGCGTCGAAGTACCCGAGCGTCGAGCCGTCGGGATCGGTGTTCACGGGCGCATCCGCGCCGCCGTTCACGCACGACACGATGTAACGGCCGGAGAGGCTGTCACGAACGATGTGGTGTCCGGCTTCATAGCGCGGGCGAGGCGTCGTCACGATGCTTCCTTCGGCATACAGCTCGGTGATCGTGCCACCGGGGTTCGAGATGCCGAAGATGCCGTCGCGCGGGCCTTGCGCCACGGT
>JBKDPX010000246.1:0-2308 GCA_046342165.1 Phycisphaerales bacterium
GTTCGATATCCGTTCGCAGCACCTCCTCCACCGCGACCGCCTGCGAAATGAGCCTTCTTCGCCCTTCATCCGTCTTCTTTTCACCGAATCGCCGCCCAAACTCCGATGTACTCGCCTGAAACGCCCCTTTCGGGCGGCCTGATGACCCTCACATGCTCCTAACACTCTTCGCATCTTGCCTCAAGTCGTTGCTGCTCCCCGCCGGGAAGGGCAAGAAAGCTCAGATCGACCTGCTCGATCTCCCAAGCTTCGTGAAAGACACGCTCGGACTCGGCGGTATCAACCTCTCGACCGATCTGCTCGCGGGGTCCGATCGAACGCGCATCGAGAAGATCCGTGATCGCACCGACCGCGCCGGCTGCTCCTGCCTCTTGCTGGTCGAGCCTGAACCGCAGAACTTCGGCGAAAAGGCCGCAGCCGCGGCAGCCACCGAACGCATGCGCCGCGTGATCGAAGCCGCGCACATCCTTGGTTGCTCCGCCGCTTCATTGAAAATCACGGCACCGGACACCGACGAGTCGCTCCTTTACGTCGCCCAGCGCCTCAAACCAATCGTTGAACTCGCCGAAAAGCGCGATCTCAACCTTTTGGTCTCGCCGATGGACGGCCTCACCGCTCGTCCTGAACGCGTGACGGATCTACTCAAGAAAATCGGCGGCTTTCGAATCGGAACGCTCCCGGACTTTCAGTCCGCCGCGGCGAGCAAGGATCCCGCTGCGTATCTGCACCGCATCACGCCGTACGCCACCGTTGTCTGCGCATCGACAGTCCAATTGATCAGCAAAGGTGCGCGCAAGCCGCGCAAGGGAATGGCACCTCCCCCCGCGGAGTACGACCACCAACCCTACGACATCAACGCCATGGTTGAGGCGATCCTTGCAGTCGGTTACGACGGACCGCTGGGCATCGACTATCGCGGCGAAGGTGATCCGGTTGCCGGAGTTGACGCCAGCAAGCTCGCGATTCTCTCCGCACTCGGCGAGCACCCGGCGGATCTTGCGGAGGCAGAGGCCGATATCCTTGAAGACCTCGACGAAGCCGAGGATCTCGGACTCGAAACCGAAGATGAAGAAGCCTGAGAAGCTTGCATAAACTCGGGTATCGTTTGAGTGATACCCGCCATGCACGCCAGCAACGAATCATCATGTTCATCGGGAATCTCCTCCTGCGGCGATGCGTTCATCGTGACCATCGACGGGCCTGCGGGAACCGGGAAATCGACGCTCGCGCGCCGACTCGCCGATCGACTGGGATTCCGATTCCTCGACACCGGCGCGATGTATCGCGCAGCCGCGCTCATCGCGATCGAACAACACATCGCGCGTGATGCTCATGACGATCTCGTCCGGGCCATCAAGGGCTCGAGAATCCGATTCGACTTCCGATCCGATGAAGCGCCGATTCTGATTGACGAGCGCCCCGTCGGGTCGCGCATTCGCGAACACGATGTAACTTCTCAAGTTTCTCACTATGCAACCGTCGCGCCTCTGCGTCGCATCATGGCCGATCTGCAACGCGATGTCGCGCGCGAATGCGCCGGCATTGTCACGGAAGGTCGCGATCAAGGCTCAGTGGTCTTTCCGGATGCGGCTTGCAAAATCTACCTCACAGCCGATTCGAGCGTTCGCGCACGACGCAGACTTCTCGAACTTGAGTCGGCCGGACGCCCCGCTGATTTCGATTCCATTCTGCACTCGATCACTGAACGCGATCTGCGAGACATGACGCGAATCGAATCTCCGCTCGTACGACCCGAAGGCAGCACGCTGCTGGACACTTCCTCACTCTCCGTCGACGAAGCTCTCGATGCACTCGACGGAATCGTCCGCACCGCCATGTGCGCGCACAACGCCTCGATCCCCACATGAAACGTCTTCCGCTCTCCAAACGTCGTCCCAAACCCGACCTCATCCGCGCGATCTGGTACGAGATGGCTCGTAAGTTCTGCGGAATATTGATTTGGATCTTCTATCGACCCATCGTCATCGGTCCTGAGAACGTACCCCACCACGGACCGGTGCTGATCGCCGCGAACCATCAGTCGTATCTCGATCCACCGCTCGTCTGCTTCTATTACCAGCGCCAAAGCGCCTTCGTCGCGCGCGCCGGATTGTTCAAGAATCGCATCTTCGGCTTCATGCTCCGCAATCTCAACTCCACGCCCATCAAGGAGCAAGGAGGCGACACCGCCGCGATCAAGGAAGTGCTGCGAAGACTCGGCGAGGGTTGGCCCATCGTCATCTTCCCCGAAGGCAGCCGATGCTTCGACGGTGCGATGCAGCCTTTCAAGCGCGGCATTTCGCTCCTG
>JBKDPX010000247.1:0-2286 GCA_046342165.1 Phycisphaerales bacterium
GCATGCCATCGAACCCTTCGTGACATGATGGACAAGGAATGGAATCGCCTCGGCAAGACGCCGCCGTCGGCGACGGATGATCAAAAGTCGGATTCCGCAACGGGGAAATGAACGGACCCGGCGAATCACGGAACCGACGCAACTCTTAGTCCGAATACGTATGTGGCGTGGTTAGAGGTGGTTCGGCTCACCGCATCATGGGAGATGCGGGAAATAGTCGGGATCACAAAATCGGTTTTTTTCGGACATGTCCGAGAAAGTCCGATGAAGTGCCTCCCCTGAACTGCCGAAGTTTGAGTTATCGACCAAGCGGTTCAATCGGCCCGAAGTTGCCGGAATCCCTCATGGTCGATGAATCAGGAGTTCGCCATGTCCACTCTGCCGATCATCGATGCCTTTACGACCTACCTCGCGGACGAGCGCCACTTCAGCCCGTACACGGCGCGCTGTTATGGTGCGGACCTGCGTCAGTATGTTGAATTCATCGCCGCGAAACTCGGTATGAACCTCGCCGCCGATGGCGAGAAAGCCGCCTATGAGCGAATCGTGACCAACGGACGTCAGTCCGCGACTGACAAGCCCGGGAGCGTCACGGAATTCGTGTGCACCAGCAATGCGGATCAGATCCGCGACTTCCTCACGCACCTGGGCGAACAGAAGTACTCGCCCGCGACGATGGCGAGAAAGATCGCCACGTTGCGGAGCTTTTACAAGTGGGCCGATCGGCGCAATCTCTCGGCGTCAGGCAACCCGATGACGATGATTCGCACGCCGCGCCAAGGCAAACGCCTTCCCAAGGCCATCACCATCGATCAGGTTGAAAAGCTGCTCAGTGCACCCAGCGACGCCGATGTTCTCGGCCGCCGCGATCGCGCGATGCTCGAAACCCTGTATTCAACCGGTATTCGCGTCAGCGAACTCGTGGGACTGAGTGTCGCCGATTTGGATCTGCCCGGTGAAGCGCTTCGTGTTCGCGGCAAGGGCAAGAAGGAACGAATCGTTCCCTTGGGTTCACACGCACTCGGCGCGATCAATCGTTACATGGAACTGCTCAAGGCTGATCCGAAGTTCGGCGCCGCGGCCCGCGCAGGCAGCCCCGAACTTCCGCTCTTCCTGAACAAGCACGGCGGTCGACTCAGCAGTCGCTCGGTTCGCCGCAAGCTCGACAAGTATCTGAAGGCTGTGGGTCTGGATCCGACGATCAGCCCCCACACGCTGCGACACAGCTTCGCGACACATCTCTTGGACAACGGCGCTGATCTGCGCAGCGTCCAGGAACTTCTCGGACACCAATCACTCAGCACGACACAGGTCTACACACACCTCACGACCTCGCGCATGCAGGAAACCTACAACAAGTCACATCCCAGAGCTCAGGCGAGCTGATCGAACATCATGACGAAACGGTTCAACGACGCCGCGGCAAATCCGCGGCGTTGTTCATTTCACAACATCAAGCACGTCGATCGTGAATGCCTCGACGTCCTGCGATTGCGCGTCAAATGGCAAGACGGCGACGATGCGACGCTGTCCATCCACCAACACGGTCACACATCGCGCATCAGGCGCGAAACGCGAGATCGGATCGGCGCCGGCGGGACCCCACACAAACGCCGGCGTCACTTCCAACAACTCCGAATCAGAAACCGCGGGCCAGCGTTCCTGCTCCACGCGCAATTCATCGGGGGAGAGGGAGCGAATCGCGACCGTTCCGGCGAGCACAGGCGTCATTCTCACCATGGGACCCGTACCAAGCGCCGCCGCGCGGCGGACTCGACGAGAGGCCTCTCGAACGGCGTCATACGCCACCACTGCATCGGCCCGCGAAGCGTCGGAGGAGCAGTCGTACAACACCATCACAACAAACTGTCTTGATGCGGGAGCCAACGCGATCGCACCCGCGACAGTTTCGTCGAAACTCCATGGTTGAAGCTGATCCTTCAGCATGCCCAACTCAGGGAGCCGATCGCCGACTTTGATCTCACCCGGTAACGCCTTGAGATCCGCCATGGTCGTGACGAACTCGCGCTTATCCACAAACCGATCCCATTCCGGGATCGCCGCCGCCTCACTCGCTGCGGAGCGGAGCATGAACTTACCGCTTTGTTCGGCGATGGAAATATCACACTCGATGCGGCGAATGCGATACTGCGAATCGACTTCGATTGATATTCGGTTGCCATCCCTGATTTGACATTCGGCGACAATCGTCTCGGATGCGGATCGCACACGAAGAACGGTCAGTCCTTCGAACCAAGGGCCGAGGCCGTTGAATTCATCGAAGAA
>JBKDPX010000248.1:0-11209 GCA_046342165.1 Phycisphaerales bacterium
CGGCGGCCTTCTCGCCGATGTCGCGGGTCGTCGCATCGGCGATGGCACGCCCGTCGATGATCCGCGCAACATCCTGTGGTCATCCGCCATCTTCGGCGACCGCAAGTGGGTGAAATCGCGGCTCAAGGGCGACACGCTCGCGTGCCGCATGGAATGCCTCGGCGCATTCACGCGCGAAAAGCAGATCGATCAGTTGTTATATGTCAATCTCCACGGCGAGGTCGCGGAAACGCAGGCCGTCTGGGCCGCTATCAGTGAAGTCGTCGGTATCGAGGCTGTCTTCCCGTACACGAATCCGCGCTTTGTCTCCGAAGTCGCGAATATTCCCTGGCCTGTCCGCTTGGAAACGCCCAAGGGACTTCTTCGCTCCGCGGCGCTGAAACTCGGCGTCGATCGTCGCATCGTCGAACGCCCGAAATCATCCTTCGATGTTCGGCCCGAGTTCTACGGACCCGAGGGGAGCATTCTGGAACCGCTCGTACGTCTGGCGGCTCCTGCGTTCGGCCCCGAATTGATGAGCGAGTTGAGATCGGGCAACGTCTTCAAGGCCCAGATGCTGTACACCGCGATCAGCATCGGCATCCTGCGCCGTCACTTCGAATCCGGCGATTCCGCCGCGACGCTGCACGAGGAACTCGACCGTCATCTCGGCGCGAATCGCTGATCTCCGCTGACTTTCGCATGTGTGACAACCCGTTCGGGCGTACTGTTGTGCATCGTTTTTTCGTATCACAACCGTACCGGAGTGTCTCACGTGAACATCGCAAACGGCCTGTCCGTTTTGATTCTCGCCGGCGCAAGCGCGGCGATCGCACAGCAATCCCCGGAGTTGCCGACCGATCCGCGCGTCGTGCAGGGCGAGCTCGACAACGGACTCAAGTACATGGTTCAGCGCCACGCGAATCCGCCGGGCCGCGCGGTCATGTGGATCCATGTCTCCAGCGGATCGCTCAACGAGAAAGACGAGCAGCGCGGCATCGCTCACTATCTCGAACACATGGCGTTCAACGGCTCGAAGAACTTTCCCCCCGGCGAGGTCGTGAAGTTCTTCCAAAGTCTGGGTATGACCTTCGGTCGCGATCAAAACGCGTTCACCAGCTTCGAGCAGACCGTCTACCAACTTTCACTACCTGACGTCAAAACCGAAACGATCGACAAGGGACTGACCTTCTTCAGCGACGTTGCGACCGGTCTTTTGCTCCTTGATTCCGAAATCGAAAGCGAACGACAGATCATCCTTGAAGAACGCACGAGCCGAAGCAGCGCGCAAAGCCGCGTCATGGAGTCGATGATCAAGCAAATGGTCCCCGGCTCCATTCTCGGCGAGCGTCTGCCCATCGGCACGCCCGAAACCATCGGCAGCGTCAAAAAGCCGGACTTCGAGGATTATTACAATCGTTATTATGTTCTCTCCAACATGACCCTCATGGTTGTCGCCGACGAGGAGCCCGCAAAGGTCGTCGAGCGCATCCAGGCGGTGTTCGGTCAGGACAAGACCCGCAAGCCGACGCCGGAGGATGTGCCCACGGGTGTCAAGCCCTACACCGAAAGCTTCGCCATCGTCGTGACCGATCCCGAATTGCCGCGCGCGCAGGTGAGCATTGCGCACCTTGAACTTCCACTTCCGCCTTCAACAACTCAAGCCGACCTTCGTCGCGAGTTCATCGACTCGCTCGCCGGCGCGGCATTCAACCGCCGCATGGAAAACCTGAAGAGTCGCGGCGAAATGGTGGGCCAGGTCGTTGCCGCGGGCACCAATCAAACCGCCGGCGCTTTCCGCGAAGCACAGATCATGTCGATGGGTAAGGGTGATCAGTGGTTGCCGATGGTGAACCAGATCGCCACCGAACTCGTGCGCGCCCGGACGTACGGATTCTCGGAGTCCGAGATCGAGCAGGCTCGCAAAGCGATGATCGCGGGAATGGAACAACAGGCCCAACGCGAGGACACCGCGCCCGCAGGCCGCGTGATCTCGCGACTCAACAACGCCGTTGTGGCCGGCGAACGACCCATGTCAGCCAAGCAGATGCTCGACTTCGGCCGAGAGATGATGCCCGGAATCACCGCGTCGGAAGTCAGCGCTTACTTCAACGCCGAGTTCAAGACCGATGCCGTCCGCGTCGCGTACGCGGGTGGTACCGAGGGCGCCCCGACTGAAGCGGAGTTGCTGAACGCCGCGAAGGCCGCGTTGAGCGCGAAGGTCGAGAAGCGTGAGGAAGCGGCTGTCGCGAAGTCTTTGCTTGAGAAGGCGCCACAAGCGGGAAATGTCGTGGATTCCACGACGCATGAAGCCAGCGGTGTGACGAGCGCGTGGTTGTCAAACAACGTCCGCGTTCATCATCGCTTTATGAACGATGAAAAGAACACGGTGAGCGTGAGCATCTCGCTTTACGGCGGTGAACTTGACGAAACCGCGGAGACTCGCGGCTTAACCGATGCCGCGCTGAACGGCTGGGGCCGCCAACGCGCGACTTCGAAGCTCTCATCAAGTGAAATCCGCGATCTCATGACGGGTAAAAAGGTGAGCGTCGGTGGCGGAGGCGGGGGTGATGCCATCGCGATCTCGATCAACGGATCGCCTGAGGATCTTGAAGATGGCTTCAAGCTTGCGCATCTCATGTTGACGGATCCGAAGATCGAACCCGCCGCGCTGGCAGACTGGAAAACGCTGCAAAAGCAGTCGATCGAGTCTCGCGAGAAGGAGCCCGGCCCCCTGTTCGCCACCCTGCTGCCCGAAGCGCTGTATCCCGAAGGCGATGTCCGCGTTCGTCCGCTTTCACTTGAGCAAGTTGATCGAGTGACGATCGAATCGGCCCAAGCTCGCTTGAAGACACTCATCGCTTCAGGACCGATCGAAGTCGCGGTCGTCGGCGATATCGACGCGGCGCGCGCGATGCAGTTGATCACGACGTACATCGGTTCACTGCCGAGCCGCGAACGCGTGAGCGCGGACATGTACATGAAGGCGCGCACGCTTGTGCGTCCCGAGGGTGCGAAGACGGTTCGTCGCGATCTGCGCACGGCCACTGATCAAGGCTCCGTGTTCGTGGGCTTCTACGGGCCCGACTCGTGGCAGGAAGAGGATGTTCGCGCGATGAGCCTCGCTTCCCGCGTGATTTCGACGCGCATGATCGAGGAAATCCGCGAGAAGGCTCAACTTGTCTACAGCATCGGTTCACGCAGTACGCCCGGCGACATCTTCCCGGGCTTCGGCGTGTTCAGCGCCTCGTCGACGACTCAGCCTGAAAAGGCGGACGCGCTGATCGCCAAGATCCGCGAAATGTTCGATGCATTCGCGAAGGAAGGGCCGACGGACGAGGAGTTGACGGTCGCGAAATTGCAGATCGCAAAGAGCTTCGAGACCTCCGTTCGTCAGAACGGCTTCTGGATGGGAGTGCTCGGTGATTACACCACCTCACGCATCAACCTCGATCACGTGTTGATCGCCGACAAACTCGCGGGCCAGGTCAGCAAAGAGAAGGTTGTCGAGACTTTCCGGAAGTACTACGGAAAAGGTGACGTGAAAGTCGTCGAGGTTCGTCCTCTGCGTGAAGCGAAGTGATCGCGTAGCGCTCATGAAACAAAACCCTCCGCGCGGTGCGGAGGGTTTTTTTATTTTCCATCGATGATGGCGGGATTCAGAGTTTCTTCAGCGCATCGACGAGTGCATCGATGTGCTGGCGTGTATGCGCCGCGGAAATCTGACAACGCAGTCGCGCATGACCCTCCGGGACGACCGGATATCCGAAACCGATCACAAACACGCCGAGTTCAAGCAGGCGTTTGCTCATGCTGATGGCTTTGGCGGTGTCGTGGACGATGATCGGACAGATCGCGGTGGGGCTCTCGAGAACATCGAAGCCCGCGTCTTTGAGTTTGGTGCGCGCGTACTTCACATTGTCCTTGAGATATTGCGCGCGTTCCGGTTCGCGCATGAGAATCTCAATCGCCTTGGCCGCGCTGGCCGCGACGGTGACAGGCAACGCGTTGCTGAACAGCGTCGGCCTGCCGCGCTGGACGAGAAGTTCGGTGACGCGTTTATCCGCCGCGACGAATCCGCCGGCGCCGCCGCCCAAAGCTTTGCCGAGCGTACCGGTGAAGATATCCACGCGGCCGTTTTTTCCGTTGAGCATGTCCCAGTGTTCGTGCGTGCCGCGGCCCGTGCGTCCCATGACGCCATGGCCGTGCGAATCGTCGACGATGAGCATCGCGCCGAACTCGTCGCAGAGTTTGCGCATCTTGGGGAGATCGGCGATGGAGCCTTCCATGCTGAAGACGCCGTCGGTGACGACGAAGATCTGGCCGGTCACTTCCTTGTTCGCCTTGGCTTCCTCAAGTCGGGCGCGCAAAGATCCTTCACCCTCAAGTTTGTTGTTCTTATAGACCGTCTTGAGCACGCCCTTCTTAATCACGGGCGTCAGACGGATCGCATCGATGATGCAGGCGTGGTTCAATTCATCGGAGATGATGATGTCGCCGGCCTCGCAGATGGTCGGGAAAAGCGCCTCCGTTGCGGTCCAACACGAGACGAAGGTATAAGAACTCTCGGTTCCCATATAACGCGCGATTTGCGCTTCGAGCTCTTCGTGCGGCGTGAATGTGCCGCAGATGAACCGGACGCTTGCGGTCCCCGCGCCGTAGTCCAGGAGCGCGCGCACACCCGCCTCGATCACTTCCGGATGATTGGCGAGTCCGAGATAGTTGTTCGAGCAAAAGCACAACACATCGCGCCAAGAGCCGTCCGACGCTCGCAGTTTGATGCTTGCGTCCATCGGACTACCGATCATCTGCAAATGCTTGTATTGGCCTGATGCGGTCAAGGAGGCGAGCAGTTCATCGGTGCGGAGATCAAAGACAGTCGGCATGGTTACCTCACGTGAAAAAGTCCCGATGCCGATGATATGACATTGCGCGGCTTGCATGCGAGGTGGCTTCCACCCCATACTGAAGCACAAAGGAGCGCGTGCATGTGGCAAGTCCTCGGTGCAATCTTCGGCTTGTTGGCCCTCGCCCTCGGCGTGCTGTATGCGGTCGGTCGGCGACTCTCGCCCGATCATGTCGTTACGGCGACGCTTCGCCTCGCGCGGTCGCCCGACGAAGTGCACGCATTGGTTCGAGACATCGGAGCCTGGAACACATGGGACCGGGGCGTGACTCGGATCGAACGGCTTGAACCGCAAGAGGGATGTGAGTGCATCAGAATGTTCATGGGTCGCAACTCGTTTGTGTTGAAGCGCCTCTCTGAGAATGCACCGAAGACTCTGACGCTGCGCGCCGTCGATGATCACGGCTTTTTCGAAGGGCGTTGGGAGTACGAGCTCGCGGTGGTCGAAGGCAGAACCATGCTGCGGCTGACCGAGTACGGATCAGTGAAACCGGCTATCCCGCGTGCGATCTTGAAGTACTTTGCGGATCCCGCGATGTACCTGAAGCGACACCTGAAGGAGGTGGCGAACAGGTTCTCGGAGCATGCGGACATCTTCGACGCGCATCGGATTTCATGACGAAGCCGTCAAAGTTGTGAGTAAACGCGGCCGTGCGCCGATAGCCATGCAGGAAGCCCACAGATCGGGAGGTTCTCGTCGATACTCATCACCGCAAGATCGTTGAACACGTCGAGTTACACGACTGCTCGGTGGTCTGTGTCCCGGCAAGCGCCGACACGCCTCCGTTTGCGTACACGGTTGGTTTGTTTCAGCGCTTCAAGGTTCCGGAGATCATCCTCTTCGGTCTGCCGCCCGAGGAATCGCATGAGATATTGATGAAGTGCCGCGACCTGTGTAAGGGCGGCGAGATCATGCGGCCGCTTCACGCGTACGAGGGCGTACTCCGCTCGCCGTATCGATTGGCGATCCGTGAAGTCGATCCGGATCACTACGAAACGTACTTCGGTGATGCCATTTGGTTCTACGACGGCGAGGCGTTTCCTGCGATTCATGCCTATTGGCCTGACAAGTCAGGAAAGATGCCGTGGGATGACGGCTGTGATCCGAAAGTAGCCGCCGTGCAGCCTCGACTGGATCATCCGTGGCCGTTTCGAGGCGTGCCTGTGACGCAGTTGGTGTGGACGCTCAAGCCGCTGGTGCGTGGCGATCGCCCGATTCTGCGCGTCATTCGTGAAGAAGAGGATGAATGGCAGTTGCTCGGAGACGAGACCGAGATCGCGGACGAAGACGTCACGCAGGTGACGCTGGCTCAGGCGTATCTCCGCGATCCGACGATCGGAAAAGCCTGGCCGCTGGAGCCGGGGTGTGTCGCCTTTCGCAATTCCAAGGATGATCCGTGGCAGTTCGAACACGACTCATCGTGATCATCGGATCCAGCGCATCATCCCGAAGTTTGGAACAAACTTGCGCTCCATCGCCGGGAAATAAACAAAAAACGCGCGGCCGATGATCATGTCGCGATGCACAACGCCGATCTTGGGATCCAGCGGCATCACATATGGACTTGGAACATCCCACAGACGGCCATCGAGACTCGCCGGACTGTTGTCGCCGCAGAAGAAGTACTCCGCGTCCGATAGGACGAGCGTGCTGAACGGATGTGAACCGGCTGACGGTGTGTCGTACCTGGTATGCGTGCGACCTTCGTTGCCGCTGCGATAAATGTCGGGGCGATAGAAGATGTCGCGATCGAGACCCACGCGATACAGGCTGAACGCGCCACCGTCGAACTCGATCGAGACTTCCGTGGATCGATAGTTGGACGGATTCGCAAGCAGTGTGTTCGAGTTCTTATCTTTTACAAGTTCTGCGACCTCGATGCCCGTCGAAGCGAGCAAGCGCTGCGCGGGATTCCATTCGTACGTCGCACGCGCCAGCGTTACGCCGTCGCGAATGATCCGCAGTTCCTGGTCGACGTGTATGAACTCGAAGTTGTGAATCGCATCGCTCGATGCGGGAGGCAGGCCGTCAACGCGGCCGATCACGGTCCATTCGTTTACGCCGTCGGCCCTCATCGCGAACTCCGCCGATTTCTCCGACGGAATCAGCCGCGCCCGAAACTCGTGTCCTCTTGTTTTGATGAGGAATCCCGGCGCGAACGTCGTCATATTCGCCGCCTTCACTCCGAAGCTCACGCGCACATCGCCGACGGGGAATCGAACGCGCGGTCCGCCCATGATCGATTCATGCGCTTCGTTGTAGGAGTAATAGTCATCGATGGGTCGATTGCGCGAGTCCCATCGCAACGATGTCGGCCCTGAGCCCGTGAACTCGTAGGACTGACGACCTTCGATCGTCCAATCTGCTCCGCCGACCCACGGCGCATTCCATTTCCGTCCGTCACGCGTCGGATTCAGCGGCGCGTAGTCGCTTCGGAAGACGGGTTGCCACATCTCGTCCTGCGCCTGTTCCGACTTTCTCGCGATGGTCCAGCCGTCGAGCGTCCAAGGCCGGCCCTCCGTGTCGTTGAAGTCGATGGTCGACTCCGAAGCACTCGCCGCCCGCGTGAAGATGTCGCCATCCACCATGGCGAGTTGTTCGCCCGGAAGCCCGATCAGTCGCTTGATGTAGTTCTGGGTGGGATCGTTTGGATTCTTGAACACGACGACGTCAAAGCGCGAAGGTGCGTACAGCGGATACAGATACTTGAGCACGAAGATTCGATCACCGCCCAACAGCGGGGCGTTCACGATCGGATCCACGGGCTGCATCGTCATCGGGTCACGCAGATTGATGGATCGACCCTGCGCACCTTGCAGGCGAAGCGGCTCCATTCCTCGATAGTCGCGCGGCCCCGCAGCCCAGTTCGCACCTGTTTCGTCACTGTGCACCCTGATGAACTGGCCGCGCAGCGTCGGAGCCATCGAACCGGTGGGAATCACGAACGCTTCGATCACGAACCCGCGAAACACGAACGCGAGAACAAACGCGATCAGAATCGACGTGAAAGTCTCTTTGACGGATGTCGACGTGCTGTGATTGGCGGACATGTCCATAGGGTAGCACCTCGCGGCGATTCAGCGGTTCGTGCTACCCTATCACCAATGGCAAAGAGAGCCTCGGAAGCCGTTGATAAACCCCTCACCGCCGCGTGCCGCGTCGTGTTGTTGTGCGGTAAGGAGTACTTTCTCCGCACGCTGTATACGCAGCGCCTTCGTGACTTGCTCGCCAAGGAATTCGGGGAGATTGACACGCTGAACTTCGACGGCTCGAACTGCTCCGCCGCCGATGTGCTGGATGAATGTCGATCATTCGGACTGATCGCCCAACACAAGCTGGTCGCCGTTGACAACGCGGCGGATCTCGTGAAGGAAGAAGTCCGAACAATGTTCGAGAACTACTGCAAGTCGCCTTCGGAGGGAGCGACGTTGGTGTTGCGATCGGACACATGGCGTCCCGGAAACCTGGACAAGATCATCGAGTCGGTCGGGGTCATCAAGGCGTGCGAGCCGTTGTCGGATTCGATGGCCATGGGCTGGGCGCAAAAGCGCGTCGCCGAGCGTTACGACGCCAAGATCGACGGATCCGCCGTTCAACTGCTGATTTCCCGTATCGGCACCGATCTTTCCAAGATCGACACCGAGTTGGCGAAACTGGCCGTGGCTGCCGGAGCCGGAGCGACGATCTCGCCGCAGCTTGTGTCGCAGTTCGTCGGGGTTTCGCGCGAAGAGGAAATCTGGGGCATTCAGCGAACACTGCTCGGCGGCAACGCGGAGGAATCACTGCAACATCTTCGCTACATCTTGGATGTGTCGCGCGAGCCGCCGGTGCGCGTGATGTGGGCACTCAGCGATCTTGCGCGCAAACTCCACGGTTTTTGCCGCGGCATGAAGAACGGGCATAACCCCGAGGCGGTCGCGCGTAGCTTGAAGGTGTGGGGTCCCGCAAAGGATCCGTTGATCAACGCCGCAAGGCGACTGCCTCCCTCGCGAGCCCTCAAACTATTCGAGACATGCGTCGAGGCGGATCTGCGTCAAAAATCGAGCCTGGGTGATCAAGACAGGACGCTCGAGCGCGTGGTGATCGAGTTCTCCGAAGCGCTTTCAGGCCGCTGAACGCCGTTCGGACATCGTTCGCACGGTCGTGTTGCGGCAGTGTGATCGAAAGCTCCGATAGTACATGAAGATGACGGAGCGGCGAATCGCCCGTCGCACAGGAGGCAGCGTGTGTTTCGGTCTCATCTCCATCGGGCGTTCGTGCCGCTGATTCTCGCACTCGCGGGAACCAACTTCGGTGCATGCGCCATCAAACGTTGGGTGAACGAGCAGCGAGGTACCGAAACACAGCCCGCGTCCGTCGCCTCGTCGGATGTAAATACAGGGTTGATCGCCCTTGGTTCCGGCGATGTGCGCGGCGAGATCATCGCGCAAGATCCATCGACCGCACCGTCGGGCGAAGCGGACACCTCCGAGTTGGTTAATCAAGCGGCCGTCGATTTGGAGCGCATTCTCGCGACGGGCCTGCCCGCTCGGAAGCCCAGACCCGCGCCGCAGGCGTCTCAGTCCCCGGTCGAAGCATCGGTTCCGTTGTCATCCGATCGTCAGATTGACGCCGATGCGTTGCGGCGCGCGGATGAAGAGTGGAACGCGCGTGCGGCGAAGGAGCTTGAAGCGGCGCAGGCATCCGCACCTGATAAGGTCGGTGATGGTCAACCACACAACAACGATGACAAGCTTGTCGCGCTCGCTTCGAGAATCGCGTCGTTGTTGAGGGATCGCACTTCCACCGGAGAACCGGTGATTTCCGATTCCGTCGCCGTCGCGATGATCGAGGCGTACGAAGAGGGCGCCTGTGCGGGACTTGATGATGAGAAGTCCACACTCCGAAATCGATTGAGCGAAGATGATGTACGAACACTGATCGGCGCGCGGGACGCCGCGGCGAAGGAACTCGAAACTCCAAAAGCCGAGGAGGTTCGCGAAGCGATCGCGACGGTCGCTCCCGCGCCTGAACTCCGAATTCCCGAGGCGAAGCTTTGCACGAAAGTCACGGGATTCGGCGCGTACAGCACTTTTGCGTCAAATGTGTTTCCGGCGGGAAAGAAGTCCCGCGCGATCGTGTACACGTCGGTGGAGGGTTTCGACGCGCGTCCGGCGATCGCGGGTGATCCTGTCGCGCCCGGTACGACCATCACCGATCAGGTATCCGTGGAACTTGAACAGTCCTTGACGCTGTATCAGGACTCGGATGACTATCAGGTCTGGCATCGTCCGCCGCAGCGGGTCGTGGAGACGTCCCGCACGAAACGTCGTGATTTTTATCTGATTCAGATCATCGAACTCGCGCCGACGCTCGCCCCGGGTCGCTACAACCTCAAAATAAGATTAAAAGATCGAACAACAGGAATGACGACCGAATCGATGATTCCGATCGAGATCTCGGGCCGTTGACTTCGATCACTTGTTCGGAAGCGTGCCGGACCCCGAGAAGTCGACGGCGGGATCGATGATTTCGGCATCCAAAAGCGTCTGCGCCAAAGCGCCCGGTTCGCGATAGGTCAGTGTGCCGGTGACGCTGTATGAGCAGTTTCGAAGTTCGACGTAGTCCTTCGGCAACGCGACGGGAAGTTTCAGCGTGTGCGATCCGAAACTGCGAAGCGTCGACTCCGCGGATCGGATGCCTTCGAATGCCGGCTCGCCCGCCAGTGAAACGAAGTAACGCACTTCACGAAGCGGAATCGGGTCTTTATTGGGATTCTCGGCGGTGATCTCGATCATGATCACGTCACCGTCAGGCGTGGGTTCGATCGTGACCTGACCGACCGTGACCTCGGGGCGATGCACGCCGCCGCAACCGGTGAAGACAGACAACAGCATGGCACAGACCGGAAGAATCGCGCGGTTCATGTCTGAAGTATAAGCTGAGAATGCCGCGGCGGAATGTCAATCCACCGCAGCCTGCGCGGCGACCGTCATCCGGGTCAAATGCTTGAGCGTGTGGGCCGGGCCGTCATCCAAAACAACCCACCGCGGATCGTCGCTTGCCGCGAGGCTGGTGAGTTCAGCCGTGTAACCGCTCACGCTCGAGGAGTATTCGAGCCAGTGAACGCTGAGCGCCGCCATGATCCCGAAACAGATCCACGAGGCCAGCTCGGCGGAAAGCTTGCGTCGGCCGAGATAGATCACGCCGCCGAAGAACAAAACCGTCGCCAACTTCCAGGCGATCAACACCGCCACCGGGTGTGATCTCATGATCACGCGCGCGAACGGATTCACCTCGATCATGCCGATGCTCTGCGCGAACGTGAGAGTCATGTACAAGTC
>JBKDPX010000249.1:0-1930 GCA_046342165.1 Phycisphaerales bacterium
CGGCGACAACACGACGTACGGCGGCGGCGGCGACGCAACGGGTGGCTTCCGTGGTCAGCAACATCGCGGCACGTGGGGCGATCCCGCTCCCGTTGGCCACCCCCGTCCTTCGGGCGGCCAGTTCTACGTTCAGCAGTCCGCCAATATGCGCACGCCCGATCAGTTGGTGGTGTTCGCATCGTCTCGTGGCGGCGAAGTCTCAAGCAACACCTCTCACGGTGGAGGCTCCGCCTCCGGTTCGTTCTGGGGCTGGGGACAAACGATTCCCGATGTCCCAACCACCGGTGCCCATCGCATTCGCCCCGGCTACTACAAGGTTCGCCCGCCGGGTAACCACCCGTACAGCCGCGGCGGATTCCGCTCGCCTTATGAACTCACTCCTGGATGGGCCGCAAACGCCGGCGACATCTTCAACCCGCGCCTCCCACCAAGCACCTGGGGCATGCTCGACTTCCGTTACAACAACGCGGCTGTCACCTGTCAGGCTGACGGCAGCGTCCGTATGCAGAAGCCGAATGATCTGCGTGACATGATCAAGTGGTCGAATGTCGCCGGGCGTTCAAACTGGACGTTCCCGACCAATCCGAACCTGATCCAGTGGTAATCCAAGTCTGAAACCAAACAGGCCGCGGCGAAGCAATCGTCGCGGCCTGTTCCATTTCCCCCGGGCGGTCTCGACAATTGGGCGAACAATCGCCCGTTCCGTGATGTATACTTCCACCATGTCTTGCGCACGGCAGACAACCGTTGTGATCGTTGTCCTGATGCAGGTGTTCATCGCCGCGTTGGGAGGCGCAGGCGCTCGCGCGTGCTTCTCCTGTGACTCGGAGCCGTTGCAAGTCGCCTCCGAATCCTCGTGTTCGTGCTGCTGCGGCGATGAGTTGGCCTGCCCGTGCTGTGACCCCGTTCCCGCGCCTCAGCCGGAATCGAAAGATTCAGATTGCCCATCGATGGTCAGTGTGCCATCGGTGATGGGCGAGGGACTGCGTATCCAAACAGCCGAATTCTCATCGTGGATGGTGTTGCCGTCGCTCGCGGCCATCACGGTATTGCCGACTCCCTCTGAACTCTCGGAAGTCGCATCCCCGTTCTGGACCGGAAAGGGACCGCCACCAAGCGCCTGTGGCATTCGCTGCGTCATCATGCTCGTGTAGTTGATCGCTTCACGCTCGAACGTTTGATCGTTCGTCGTTGTCGCATGGTCAATTTTCACGGAGCATTTGTTTGCGGTACAAGACATTCACATGCACGCTCGGCGTGACGCTTTTCGCGGCGGTATCGGGATGCCAGCATCATCCGCGCAAGCCGCTCGATGAAGCCCTGCATCAATCCTCGTATCTTGCTCGAACCGCACCGCAGGTTGAAGGTGTTGCATCGCTTTCGCTTGATCAACTTGAACTTGCAGCGGACAACTTCAACCCGTCGCTTCGAGAACTCCGGGAAGCGGTGAAGCTCGCCGAAGCGGATGCGTCGACCGCCGGTCTGTGGGCGGATCCGTCGATGGGATTCTCGGTCGAGCGCATGATCAAGGGAGAGGGCGCGCTGTGGTCTCTCGGTGGCCTGTTTTCGCTTGAGATACCGATCTCAGGCGCACCTCGATACCGCGAACGACTGGCGCAAGGTCGAGTCGATGTGATGAACAGCGCTCTACGCGCGGCGCAGTGGGGGACGAAATCCGATCTCCGACTCGCGTACGTTGAATACTCTCGAATCATCGCGAAAACACAGGTGCTCGATGAGCTCGCCGCTCGATTGGCGCAACTTGAGTCGCGAACGGATCGAATCGCGGCCGCCGGTGAAATGACGCGAATCGCAAAGCGCATGTACAACATCGAGGCGCGCATGGCGCGAACCGAACTCGCGGGCATGATGGCCGAACTCGATGTTCGTCGCTTGAAAGTGCTCGAGATCGCAGGCTTGCCTCCCTCGA
>JBKDPX010000250.1:0-16091 GCA_046342165.1 Phycisphaerales bacterium
GCGCCGATGGCGGTTGAAGCGATGGAGCAAGCGGGCGCGGACGCCGCGGTGATCGTCGGACCGGATTGGTGCTCGATCGACGCCGATCTCGGTTCAATGACCGACGGAGCGTCGAGTCACACCAAGAAAGTGGTCGCCGTCATCATCGCCGACGCCGCAATGAGCGGAATCGGCGCCGCCCGCGATCTGACTTCGCAGTACGGCGCATCGACGGTCATTCAAACGACGATAGACGCGTTGAGTGAAATCGATTCGATTGATTCGATTGCGATTGTTTGCCGCGATGAGACATCGATGTGCTCCGCGATCACCCGGCACGACGGTCTGCGATTTGTCGTGTCCTCGGTGTCGCTGTGGGATCGTCGGGATGTCCGCGCGCGATCGATCGCGGCGGCACGCGCCCGCGCGTCGCACTGTTGGCGAGGCGCGATCGCGAACCTGACTGTTTACGACGAGGCTTTCTTCGCGCCGATGGCGGTTGAAGCGATGGAGCAAGCGGGCGCGGACGCCGCGGTGATCGTCGGACCGGATTGGTGCTCGATCGACGCCGATCTTGTTCACAAGACCGTCGCTCGATATCGCGAGAATCCCGAACGCAACAAGATCACATTCTCACAAGCGCCGGCCGGCAAAGGCGTCTGCGTGATCTCGCTCGATATCGCGCAGGAGTTGTGCGCGAACTACGGCCCCGCCGCGACGATCGGCGGCCTTCTCGCATACCACCCGGTGGCTCCGCAGTCCGATCCGATAGCCAAGCCTCAATGCGTCCAGATCGATGCGTCCTTGCGTGATGGTTTGGGCCGGTTCATCGCCGACAGCGTCGGAAGACGGATCGGTGTTTCATCGCCAATGTTGTGGAACATCGCACTTGAATCTTCTCAAGAACTGCTGCCTTTGAATTCATGGAGAACTCTCTTCGCATCACTCGCACAGAGCATCGAAGAGGTCTCCGTACAGATTGACGGGCGTCAATCGGATAGCCGACTCGTTGAGCAACTCGTTTCACTTGCGCGAAGCGAAGGCGTTGCGCATGTTCATCTCGTGCTCGACATCGATTCAGCTCCGCGCCTGTTCAATCTCGCGGCAGATGTCATCACCGTTGACTTCGGCGTTGACGCATCCGCGCCCACTCGTAACGCGTGGCTCAAGACGCTCGAGATGCTGGAGCCGATCTCGGGAACCGTCATGCCGCGCAGATGGCTTGTTCCGACGATCACCCGTTGTGATTCAACCCTCGGAGAACTCGAGGAGTGGTACGACTTCTGGCTGCTTCATCGTGGAACCGCTGTCATCCAATCGCCCCGCGATAGCGAGGTGGCGCGCATTCAGCCGATGCCGATCCCCGACTTCGTGCAGAACTATCAGGACAACATCACCGTTCATGTTTCAGCAAACGGAACGGTGACGCATCGAAGTGCGCGGATCGGAATGCTCGCAAAGGATCATGCGTTGGCGATTCTCGATCGACTCGGTGTGCGTTCTTGCGAGCTCGCGACTGCGGGATCAAACGATGAATAAGGTGGTCGCCGTGATTCTCGCTCGCGCGGGCAGTAAAGGCGTGCCCGGGAAGAATGTCGCAAGCGTCGGCGGGAAGCCCTGCATTTCGTGGACAATCGAAGCTGCAATCAATGCCCGCATTCATGTCTTGGTTTCAACGGATGATCAACGCGCGAAAAACATCGCCCTTGCATCGGGCGTCGAGGTGATTCATCGACCGGAAGAGTTCGCACATGACCGAGCGCGGGTTGATGATGCGGCGAGGCACGCGGTTCTCGAGCACGAAGCAAAGTCGGGCGACAAAGTCGAAGCTGTCGTGATTCTGTATGCCAACGTGCCGATCCGCCCGCGGAATCTCATATCCGATGCCTTAGCGATGTTGACGACGTCGGGTTGTGACAGCGTGCAGAGCTATCAGACGGTCGGCAAGTATCATCCATGGTGGACCGCGAAGGTCGATCAAGCGGGGCGCGTCTCACCATGGGAGGGCGAAGTGCTCAACCACGGCGTGTTTCGTCGACAGGATCTGCCGCCTGCGTTTATTCCAGATGGCGGCGTGATTGCCGTCACCCGCGCCGCGTTGTTCGGCGAGATTCCGGGTGTTACTGACGGTCCGCATTCGTTCTTCGGTCTCGATCGACGCGGCGTCGTGAATCCCGAAGGTTCCGTCATCGACATCGACTCAAAGTATGATCTGCTTGTGGCCGACGCCATGCTCAAAGAGAATGTGAAATGATCATCGCTTCGCGTGAAATCAATTCGAACAAGCCATACATCATCGCCGAAATCGGCGTCAATCACGACGGAGATCCGGAGCGCGCGCTCAAACTCATCACGCTTGCGTCGGAATCCGGCGCCGACGCCGTCAAGTTTCAGCTCTTTCGCGCGGACATGTTGATGAGCGGGGCGTCGAAACTCGCGGCATACCAAAAGAACGCGGGTGAACACGATCCCTTGAGCATGTTGCGTCGGCTTGAGTTGTCGATCGAACAACTCGCGCTGTGCGTCGATCTTGCACATCGACTCGGAATCCATGCGATCGTGAGCGTGTTTAGCACGGAGTTGGTGGAGGTTGCCGAAACCCTTCCGTGGGACGCGTACAAAACCGCAAGCCCGGACATCATTCATAAGCCGCTGTTGACGGCACTCGCGCGGACGAATCGACCGCTGATCATTTCAACGGGTGCGGCAAACATCGATGAGATCTCTCGTGCCATGGATTGGTTGAGTCCATGGAAGCGCCAAATCGCATTACTGCAGTGCGTCAGCAGTTATCCAACACCAATGTCGCAAGCGGAACTGGGCGGAATCGTCGCCTTGCGACGCGAGTATCCGACTCTTCCGATCGGCTACAGCGATCACACGCCCGAAGAAGCGACGGGAGCGATCGCATGCGCGCTCGGCGCGACGATTCTCGAGAAGCACTTCACGGACAATCGAGCCGCGAAAGGCCCTGATCATGCCGCGTCGCTCGACCCCGCAGGATTTCAACGCTATGTTGAAGCCGTGCGACGGGGCGGTGTGCAAGCGCCATCGGTGGACGTCGTCAAGCGCGTGATCGATATCGAGCGTGATGTGCGTGATGTGAGTCGACAGAGCGTCGTCGCGGCAGTCGCGATTCCGCGCGGCGCGACGATCGATGCTTCGATGCTGACGGTGAAAAGGCCGGGTCGTGGCATCGAGCCCTTCTTGTTGGACGCTATCATCGGTCGGCGAGCGATGAATGACATTGCGCCGGACCGCCCGATCGTCGGTGCGGACATCGAAGGCTTCACATAACGGATCGCACTCATGATCGGCGACGGTTGGGACGACACACCATCGGTGAGGCCCGGGAATGAACCGGATGAAACTCCACGCACGAAGCGCCGCGTGGCTGTCGTGACGGGAACGCGCGCCGAGTTCGGACTGTTACGAAGTGTGATGCATGCGATTCACCGCCGCAGCGAGTTGGAACTCGCGGTGATCGCCGCGGGCTCGCATTTGATCGCGCCCGCAGAGACTCTTCGCGAGGTCAAGGCGGAGTTCAACATCGCCGATGCTGTTCCGATGCAGATCGCGGGTCGCACGGGACGCGTGGAAGATGCCGAGAGCGTCGCAAGGGGCATCGGAAGATTCACGAGAACTTTCGAGCGGCTGCGACCGGATTGGGTCGTGGTGCTCGGAGATCGCATTGAAGCCTTCGCCGCCGCGACGGCCGCAAGCATCGCCGGTTATCCCGTCGTCCACATCCATGGCGGAGATCGGGCTGAGGGCGTCGCGGACGAAGCGATGCGACATGCGATCACGAAGCTCGCTCACGTGCATTTGCCGGCGACAAAACAAAGCGCGGATCGAATCGTTCGAATGGGTGAGCGTGCCGATCGCGTGATTGTCACGGGCTCTCCCGCGATCGACGAGCTTGGATCCATCCCGGAACTTTCAGCGTCTCGATTCGATGAGCTTGGCAAACCTGAAATCGTGATGTTGCTTCATCCGCTCGGTCGGCCGAACGAAATCGAAGAGGCGGACGCGGCGGCTCTGATCGAAGCCGCTTTTACATCGACCGCGGGTGATGGTGATCGAATCGTGGCGTTGCATCCGAATCATGATGCCGGTCGCGACGGGATCATGCGCGCTCTGAATGCCGCCGGCGTGCGGCTGGTCAGCCATCTGCCTCGCGTGGAATTCGTTGGTTTGCTCAAGCGACTTGCGTCCCTCAAGGGTGCGCTGATCGGCAATTCCTCGGCTGGTTTGATCGAGTGCGCGGCGCTGAAAGTCCCGGTCGTCAATGTCGGACCGCGTCAGGCGGGGCGTGAGCGCGCCGCGAACGTCTTCGATGTGGACCACGCGGATCCGGCGATGATCGTCAAAGCGATCGATCGTGCGCGCGCGGCGGATTTGTCAGCAATGACCCATCCGTATGGTGACGGTCGCGCCGGTGAACGCGCCGCGGATGCGCTTGTGATGATCAACCCTCACGAGCCCGGCATGCTTCGCAAGCGCAACACCTATTGATTCGACCCGAACGCGAACCGTTCAAACGCGCTACACTCTGCCTATGGCGCAGGTGACGTTGAAAAACGTGAAGAAGGTGTATCCAAACGGCTTCGAGGCCGTGCGCGGCTCCGATCTCGATATCAGAGACGGCGAATTCGTCGTACTGGTCGGACCTTCGGGTTGCGGGAAGTCGACGACGCTTCGAATGGTCGCCGGGCTTGAAGATGTCAGTTCCGGCACCATCTCCATCGGTGATCGTGTGGTGAACGATGTGCATCCGAAGGATCGCGACATCGCGATGGTGTTTCAGAACTACGCGCTGTATCCGCACATGACGGTTTACGCGAACATGGCGTTCGCGCTCAAACTGCGCAACATGCCCAAGCAGGAGATCGATCGCCGCGTGCGTGAAACAGCGAAGACTCTTGGCATTGAGCCGCTTTTGGAGCGCAAGCCGCGTGAATTGAGCGGCGGTCAGCGCCAACGCGTTGCGGTCGGTCGAGCGATCGTGCGTGAGCCGAAGGCGTTTCTCTTTGATGAGCCGTTGTCGAACCTCGATGCGAAACTTCGCGTGACCACGCGCGCCGAATTGAAGGCGCTTCATCAGCGTCTGAAGACAACAACGATTTATGTCACACACGATCAAGAAGAGGCGATGACGCTGGGTGATCGCATCGTTGTCATGAGCAACGGCTTGATTCAACAGGCGGATACGCCGCTGAACGTCTACAGAAAGCCCGCGAATCGATTCGTGGCGGGATTCATCGGCACACCGCCGATGAACTTCATGGACGGTGCACTCGCCGCGCGATCCGACGCACTCGCCTTCGTCGCCGATGGCGGTAATCCCTCGATCGTCATTCCCGATCACAGGATTGGTTCGGCGAGAGATCATGCCGGGAAATCAGCGGTTCTTGGCATTCGTCCCACGGGAATGCGCGAGGCGATCGGGGGCGAGAAGCCTTCACTCGTCGTCACGGTTGATGTTGTTGAACCGCTCGGCGAGACGATGGATGTGTCGGCCACCACCGCGAGCGGGACACGAGTCGTCGCAAGGCTCGTCGCGCGTGACGGCGTGCAATCGGGAACGCGTTTGTCGTTGGTCGTTGACGCCAACGCGGTCCATGTCTTTGAAACCGGAGAGTTCGGCAGAGCGCTCACGGTGTGATGGAAAAAGTCAGTGTTAGGGGGGATTATGAACAAGTTAATCGTGGCTGTCGTGTCGATCTTCATCGGCGCAGGGGTGTTTGCGCAACCGGAATCCGAGACTCGCGCGCCCTCGCGCGCGCTTCACACCGTTCTCGTCGGTTCAGGCGATACCTCCAGAGTCTCGTCATCCTTTTCAAGCGCATTGAGCGAAAGCGCGGAGTCGAAGACCATCGCGCTCGTCGAACTTGCGCCCGAAACAATCGACATCGGCGTGCTGGCGAAGATGCTTGACGACGCGAAGTCCAGAACATGTTTTTTGGTCATCAAGATCGCCGGAAGCGATCGCGTCGACGCGCGTGTGTTGGCGCTCGCGTTTGCGGCGGATGCATGCGTCATCGAAGATCGCGTGACCTTCATCTCAACACATGAAGAGAATCCGGAACACGACGACACTGAAAAGATCATCGCGCTTCGTACGACGATGATTGAATCGGGCACGCCGGAGTCGCTTGCGCGGGTGTTGACGTTCGGCGCGCGCAACGCTTGTGTTGATCAGGCGGGAAACATCACGCTGGATCGCGCCGCGGATTCTTCGGGAGATGTTTCAATTCTGCGCGACGGCGCAATTCGAATCGAACATCAAACATGTGCTCGACTCGGTTTGAATCATCACGACGAAACCAGAATGGCGTGGCGCGCCATCGGTCGAACATCCGTTCGAATCGATGATCCTTCATACATCATCGTCGGCGCCGACAAGATCGCCGCCGATGTCGATCGACGACTGGCCGATATTCGTGCTTCGTTGGCGCGTATGGAAACGGCGCTTGACCTCCCGGATCCGTCAAAACATGAAGTCGCGCCCGCGAAGTATCGATTGTCGGCGGATCGCGCGATGCAGATCGCCGAAGGAGTCGAGCGGATACTTCATGAAATCGAAGGCGTCTTCCAAGAAGCTCCCGAGGCGCTCGCGGTTGCGCCCGCGGAGGAACCGATTCTGGGATCGAGCGCTTCAAGTTATGCGACTGCGTGGAAGAGCCGTATTCGCACTCAGCGAACCGCTTTGGAGCGTCTGAAGGCGCGCGCCGCCGAGTTCGCATCCGTCAAACCGTGAAGTTCGAAACCCTACGGTCAGTCCGTCAGGGTGTGTATCCTTCATGACGGCCCCATGACGCGCCGTCGGAGGTATTCGTGCGAACGCTGGTCGCCATTCCCGTCTTCAACGAAGCGCGCTATGTGCGAGGAGTTCTGTCGCGCGTTCGCGCCTTCGCGAATGACATTCTCGTTGTTGATGACGGTTCGACCGACGGGACCAGCGATCTGCTGGCCGAAGAACGCGATATTCATGTGATCCGACACGACACGAACATCGGATACGGCCGTTCGATTCGTGACGCCTTCGGATACTCCGTTGAGCATGGCTACGAGTTGCTGATCACGATGGACTGTGATGAGCAGCACGAACCGCAGGAGATTCCCGCCTTCATGCGCGCCGCATCGAACGAAGATGCGGATGTCATCAGTGGTTCTCGCTACCTGCGTCAGGAAACCGGCGATGATATCGCGCCCGCGGATCGCCGAAGAATCAACGCGACGATCACCGAAGAACTCAATGAGCGGATCGGCGACTTGATCGGTTGCGAGATGACCGACTCTTTTTGCGGATTCAAGGCTTACAGAACATCCGCGATTGCGAAACTCACACTCGATGATGATGGTTACGCCATCCCGATGCAGTTTTGGATTCAAGCCGCGGCACATCGGCTTCGCGTGATTGAGATTCCCGTGCGACGCATCTACCAAGACATGAACCGATCGTTCGGCGGCGCGCTCGACGATGCCGCGCACAGACTCGCGCATTATCGCGAGGTGATGCACGCGGAGTTGTGTCGATGTCGAACCATGTTGTCAGAGGCCGCGCTTGATGGACTGGTTTGCGGGTGCGAAAGGTGAATGTGAACGCGCTCGAAACGATCACGATTCGCCCCGACCCCGCGTCTTGGAAATTCGCTCAGTCGTCCGGTGACTTTGTTTCAACCGAGATGAGAGCGACGTTTCGTGCGGAAATGAACCTCCCCGAAGGGCCGATCATCATGTCGGGCCATCAGGCCGAGTGGTGGCACGCGGGAATTCTCGCGAAGTATCTTGCGACGAGCACTTATGCGCGAAAGGTCGGTGCGACCGCGGCTTGGGTGGTCGTCGATCAGGACACGGGCGCCCCGGAGTCCCTCAAGTATCCCGGTCAGCGCTGGAGTGTTCGCCGCCATGCGTTTTCAACGCAGGGGGACGAGTTCCGCCCGCTTTGTGAACGCTCCGCGATCAGGCCGTCTCAAGCGGACTGCGTCCCCCTCTGTCCTGCAGTCGCTCAAGCCATCTCCGAACTTCGCGCATCCCTGGACGCGTATTCGCAGGAGTCATCTCTTGCGAGGCAGGTGATGAAAACGATGTGTGAACATTCAATTCTTACATCGCTTCCGATGAGGCAGATCTTCGCATCGCGGCTGAACGAAACTTCGTTGTTCAAGATACTGATTGAGCGAATGATGTCCGATCCGAAGTCGTGCGTGCAAACGTACAACGAAGCGGTGCACGCGGTGCCTCAGGCAAAGATGAGAAAGTTGCGAGAGGGTGTGGATCCCGAGTTGCCGCTCTGGTCGATCTCGGAAGACGGTGTACGCACCGCGACGAGAATGTCGACAGCTTCCGGTCGATTGCTCCCACGAGCACTCATGATGACCGCGATGCTGAGAATGGCGGGTTGCGAGTTGTTCGTCCACGGTCTGGGCGGCGGCGTCTACGACATCGTGACTGAACTCTGGATGAAATCATGGCTCGGCATCCAGCTTGCGCCCATGACGGTGGTCTCGGCGACACGCTACGCAAGACCTGAAGGTGCGCCGGCGATCGTCAGTCGTGAGGAGGCGATTGAGGCGCTCCGGCGTTCTCATCGAGCGCATCATCATCCGTCAGAACTCGGCGAAGTTGATGCGGAAAAATGGCGTACGGATATCGTTGCAAGAATCGCTCGTGCCACTGGAGCGGAACGAAACGCGCTCTATCGGGCTTTGCAGACGTGGTTGAAGGCCTATCGCGAACGCAACGAAGATCGACTTCGATCGATGTCAGCCGAAGCCCGTCGTTTGCAGATTGCAGCGCGCGCGGGTGCGGGTGCGTTCGATCGCACCTGGCCGTTCATGTTCCTTTCGTCCGCTCAGTTGATGGAATTGAGAAACGAAGTTGAACTCGCCTTTGAACGAGCCGTTGTGTCATGAAGACCTTCCTTCTTCCTCTGATGCTCGCGTGCTTCGCCCTTCTGACAGGAGGATGCGACCGTTCTCCGCCGACGACCGATGGCAGCTCGAAAAGAGTTGTCGCACTCAGTCCCGCGGTGGCGATCATCCTGAGCGATCTTGGTGACGAACAAAGTATCGTGGGCCGACACGGTTTTGATCTTGTGTTGAATCCCGAATTGCCCGTTTGCGGCGATCAGACGGGAATCAACTACGAGCGGCTTCTCGCGATCAATCCCACGCATGTGATAACGGAATGGGGAACGGTCGGTCCGCCGGAACAGTTGAGGAAACTGTGCGCGGAACGCGCTTGGAAACTGCATGATTCAACACTTCGATCGCCGGAGGACATCGAGCGCGAAGTGACGCTGCTGGGAGAATTCGTGGGCGTTGATCGCCGGGCTGTTTCCGACACGCAGCAGCGAATCCGCAGCGCCTGGGCGCAAGAAGAATCGCTCGCGACGGCGGGTCGGGTGTTGATGCTTGCTGATGTGGCGCAACCCGCGGCGCTCGGGCCCGGTTCTTTCCATCATGAGATACTCGTGCGCATCGGATGCGTTCCTGCGCTGACGGATGGCGGTCCGTATCAATACCTCAGCCTTGAACAAGTGAAAGACATCAATCCGGATGTGATCGTGCTCGTATTGCCCCGCGCACCGATGGAGCCGGACCGACCCCTCAGCGGCGACGAACTGATCAAAGTGCTCGGTCGGATCGGCGAGCTTGAACTTGATTGCGTGCGAAACAGGCGCGTTGTGTTGATCGATGATCCGGGCGCACTGACGCCGAGCACCGCCATGATCGGATTCGCCGAAGAACTCAAGACATTTCTTCGCGACGCAAAGTGATGCGATCACCACAGGGTGTCGACGACGCCGAGCGCACCGAGGATGCACGACACGACCCCGTTCACGGTGAAGAACGCCATGTTCAATGCGGCGACTCCCTTGCCGCCCTTCCATCCTTGTGCGACGATCGCGTGCTCAAGAATCAGCAGCGCACCCGTGACGCCGACGCCGATTGCAAACAACCCACCGAAACCTTCACCGGTGGTGTATGCAGCGACCAGCGACGAAAACGCGAGCACGTGCATGGCGCGACTGAGAGTCAGCGCCTTCGCCGTGCCAAACTTCGATGGAATCGAGTGAAGGCCGCGCTCGCGATCAAAGCGCTCGTCTTGAAGCGCGTAGAGCACGTCAAAACCCGCGACCCAGAACAACACGAAAGCCGATAGCGCCCACAGCGAAAGATCCGTGGCAAGTGTTTCCGGATCGACGGCGATTGCCGCGGCGATCGGTGAAGCCGCAAGTGCGCCGCCGAGAAACACATGACACAACATCGTGAACCGTTTGGTGATCGAATAGAACGCGATCCATAGCAGCACCGGCAGACTGAGCGCCAACGGCCAGTGATTGTCGAACAGAACTTTGAACAGCGCGGTGACTCCGACGAATGCGCCTGCACAGAGTAAAGCGATGATCCAGCCTGTCGTGCTGGACAGCGCGCCTGACGCGAAGATGCGGCGCGCGGTGCGGGCGTTCTCGCGATCAAAGCGCGAATCAACAAGTCTGTTGAACAACATCGCCCAAGTGCGAGCGAGCACCATGCAGACGACGATCAGGCCGATCACGATCGCCCCCTGGCGGGAGTTCATGCGCATCGTGGCGGAGGAGTCGAATGCGCGAATCGCCGCGAGCAGCGCGAACGGAAGGGCGAAGACCGAGTGTGCGATCTTGATGTCCGACGCGACCATTCGCGCCGCTTGGAAGATGGATGGCTGTTGCGCATCCACCGTGCTCATTGGGCGTGCTCCGATCGCAATTCGATACCGCAGAGTTCATAGCGTCCGCCCGGTATGCCAAGCGAATGAAGGATCGTCGTGCGCGCGTAGAGAACTTTCGGTGAACCTGATTCGGTATCAACAGTCAGATCAGCCAGGGGTGTGTCACTGCGCGGCTCGAAGATGCGGACATGCATCAACCCGTGTTCATCGCGCATCCAACCTCCGACGCCGTGCGCCGTGTCAGCACCCGGCGCGGCGTGGCCGTCGACCGTGATTCGGACCGAGTCGATCGAATGATCCGGGCGCAGCACCGCCTCAAGCGTGAGAATATGTTCGCGCGCGGAGGATGTGATCGTCGGCATGCCCGCGATCGCGCCACGCGCAATGGACCACGAGATTCTCATCGTCTCGCTTCGCGACTCGGGAGCGCGCTGATCGGTCAGTGTGTCGAAGCGAAGCGTTGTCATGGGCGCTCCTCCCGTTTGTCTTCGTCGCGATTCAGCAACAAGGCGGCAAGTTGAAGTCCTCGACCCGCAGGACTCACGAATCGGCGGCTGAGTGTTTCGAGTGTTCCGAAAAACGAGAGCATCGAATCAAGTCGCTTGTTGTGTGCTTCGGTCATGTCACGCATCGGTCCCTCGGGCGTTGATCTGCCGGCGCCCGATGTCATGTCTCTGATTTCATATAACGACGCAAGGAGCGGATCGGCTTCCCGCTTCATGCGCTCGCGGACGATCGCGCGGAAAAGCGCCCACACATCCTGCTCCGCCGTGTAGTACTCCTTGCGATCCCCGCGCTTGTGCACGCGTTCGACGATGCCCCAGTCCTGGAGCGAACGAAGCGACATCGATGCATTGCCGCGGCTGATCTCAAGGCGTTCCATCACATCATCGGTGCACAGTGTGTCGCCGGTGATGTACAAGAGCGCATGCACTTCCGCCATGGTGCGGCTGATGCCCCACGACGAGCCCATCTGACCCCATACCGTGATAAAACGATCCTGCGCTTCACGCAGTGAATCAGGTCCGAGCGGCTTGGGACGAGTGTCCATGCAAGAAGTATCAGGCGCACGGCGCTGGATTCAACTCTTTGTTTCAGAAAAGATTGAAAGTACGGTGTAAACCCCTGAAAAATCGGGGGATATGCACCGGTGTTAAGGCGCTTTGTCGAGTAGTTTTCTGACCTTGGGCACAAGATCGGAGAGCATGCGGAAGGCGACCAGATTTCGCCGGTATTGGGTCGCAGGCACCGCCGGAAAGCCCATGACGGTGGATCCGGGGGTGGTATCCACCGAGACGCCCGCGCCCGCCGCGACTTTGGTTCCCGCGGCGACGTGAATGTTGTCGGCGACACCCACCTGGCCGCCGAGTTGGACGCCGTCGCCCAGCACAACCGAGCCCGCCAACCCGACGCCGCCGCACAGAATGCAACAACGACCGATATTACATCCATGTCCGACTTGCACATGGTTGTCGATCTTCGTTCCCGCGCCGACGACGGTCGATCCGAACTTCGCGCGATCAACGCATGAGTTCGCGCCGATCTCGACATGATCGTGGATGACGACATTGCCGATGTGCGGAATCTTCACGAGGCTCTTGCCGTCCGGGGCGGGATGAAAGCCGAAGCCGTCCGCGCCGAGGACGCAACCGGAATGCAAAATGCAATCGGTGCCGACGACGCATCGATCGAGCACTCGAACACCGGGATGAAGCAGCGAGCGATCGCCGATCGAAGCGCCGAACGCGATCGTGCAGTGGTCACGAATAATGACATCGGCTCCGATCGTCACATCTTCGCCGATGAAAACGAACGGTCCTATCGATGAGTTCGGGTGGATCTTTGCGCCGGGATGAATGACGGCGGTGGGGTGGATTCCAGGAACGTGAGTCGTCGGAGGCGCGAGAAGAATCAGCACCTTGACCAACGCGAGATTTGCGTCCGGCACCACAAGCACCGGCCGTGATCGCGTATCTGATGCATGCAGTTTGTCGGCGTCGACATCACTGGTCACGAGCGCGGCGGCGCAATCACCCTTGATGAACTGATCCGCGTATCTGTTGTCGCGGATAAATCCCAGAAGCGCTTCGCCTTTGGATTCCGGCGTCCCCAGCCCCTTGATCGTGAGATCGACGGAACCGATGACGCGCGCGCCCGTGAGTTCGGCGATCTCTCGGAGCGTTGCGGTTTTCGCGGCGTTCTGCATGATCGATCAGCGTGAACGATGCTCGGTCAGGGCTTGGCGTTCTTGCCGAGATTGATTCCCGCGGCGTACTCGTTGTTCATCGCGGTCAAGACCGCCTGCGTGATGTCGAGTCCGCTGTTGGCATACAGAATGCGCTTGTCGGCGATCGTCTCGTTCACTTCCTTGACGCCCGCGCGCTTGGAGAAGCTGATCGACCGGTCATCGAACAACACGACATCGATGCCGTTCTTCTGCGCAAAAGCCTCCACGTACCCGAGGGTCTTCTGATACAGCTCGCGGATCGTGTCGCCGTTCTCAAGCTCCACAAGCCCGCGAATCGCGTTGCGACGCGCCTCGAATGTGGCGTCGAGTTCGAACTTCTGCGCCAGCTTTTCCGTGCGTGTCTTCGTGTCGCTTTCCGCAATGTTGTTCTTCAGGTCGTTCTCGACCGCATCGATCTGCTTCTTGATGTCGTTCAACTGCGCCGCGCGCACTTCCATGCGCTGGTTCAGCGACTTGTTGCGATCCGACAGTTCCGTCAGTCCGTTCATCAACTTCTCAAGATCAACAGTCGCGATCACCGCGGGGGCCGAGGGAGCGATGCTCGCGCGGGGTTCCGGACGCGCGAACGAGCGAACCTCCATGCCGATCAGCATCGCAAGTCCGAGTCCCGCCACAACCGCCAACTTCGATCCCGAAACACGGTTCAACGCGCTCATCGTTCGCACACCTCAGGCGCCGTCATGTATAGCTCTTCAGAGCGTTCTTTGCATACCCCGCGGCGCCGTCCGGGGCACTCACAAAATGATATCCGCTTCCCATCACCTCTGCGTTTCACGAGATCTTCAACACAGGCGCTTCCCCGCCGCGGCTGATCTCCGCCAGCGCCGTTTGCTGCTCGAATCTCGTCACCAACTCCTCGAGCGCACCCTTCAGCCGGACTCCCGCATCATCGGTCGCCGTGAAGTTGGAGGTCGGATCCCCCTTGTCGCTGTTGATGCGCAATCCCATGGTGATCGGCAGCGATCCTAAGAAAGGAACGCCCAGTCGCTGAGCCATATGTTCAGCCCCGCCCTTTCCGAACAGGTCGTAGAGCTTCCCGTCATCTCCGATGAAGTAGCTCATGTTCTCCACCACCCCCAACACGGGAATGTGAAGCTGTTGGAACATCCGCGCGGCGCGAATCGCATCATCCTGCGCAACGCGCTGCGGGGTGCACACCACCACAGCCCCCGTCACCGCCAACATCTGCGACATCGTCAGCGACACATCTCCCGTCCCCGGCGGCAGATCGATCACCAGATAGTCAAGTTCACCCCACGCGGTCTGTTCCGTGAGCTGTTTGAAGGCCCCGTGCGCCATCGGCCCGCGCCAGATCAGCGGCTTCTCGGAATCAACCAATTTGCCGATCGTCATGCACTTGATGCCATGCGTCAGGAACGGCTGTAACATCCCCTTGTGCACGACCGCATCCAAGCTGCTCAAGCCCAACATCGTGGGCATGCTCGGGCCGTAAATGTCTCCGTCCAATAGACCTACGGAGTGGCCGCGCCTCGCCAGCCCGACCGCCAGATTGAGCGAAACGGTGCTTTTTCCAACGCCCCCCTTGCCGGCGCCGACCGCGATGATGCGCTTCACACCCGGTAGCGCACTTCCCGCCGCGCGAGCGGGTTGTTGCTTCAAACCATTGATGGGAGTGTGTCCCTGTGGAACCGGCTCGCGCGGGGGTTGCACCGCTGCCGGCGCTGTTGCGCCGAACTTCTGCTCGTGAACCACCGTGCCCGCATCGTCGACGAACTCCACAACAAACGCATCGACGGGCGCACCGCCGTGCGACTTCACCGCGTCGTAAGCCGTCGCCGCCAGGGTCGCCATCAGCTTCGGACTCGCCCCCGAAACGAGCAACCGAATCCCGGCATAGGTGTCACACGCCGCCACCCACTTCACGGATCCGGATGCGACCAAATCCCTACCGTCAGGCGTCAGCACATGTTTCAAGGCGGCGGTCACGGAGTCTTTGGTCAACGACATGGTGTTTCCTTCACGGGGTCGGACATCCCCGCCCGATTGTTCCCACCGAACCGTAGCATTTCGCGGCAATACCCCGCGCGGACGCGCGTTCATCTCTACGGTATCCATTGAATTTCAGTGGGTTATGTATTCAGGAGGTTCTTCATGAATCGCGATTTGATCCGTACATCCCTCGCCGCGGCGCTCGTCCTTTCAGTTTCGGGACTCGCCATCGCCCAAGAAACGCCGAAGGACGACAAGGATGCACTGAAGGGCCCGTCCGTTCAAGATGATGCACCCGGCAGCCGCAAGTTCACCCAAAAAGGTGTTGATCGCGCGCAGGCTGAGATTCCGATGCGTGTGTACATTCAGTCGCTGAACGCGCTTCGCGGTGACGCCGCCGCCGAAGACGTACGCCTCACCGCCGATCAGGACACGCAGATCAAAGCGGCCATGGCGGGCTTTCAAGCCGACATCGCGAAGTTCCGCGAGACGCACGAGTCCGAAATTCGAGAACTGATGGCGAAGCTCTCGCCTGAGGATCGTCGCAAGGTCATGAGCAAACTCGGACCGATCCTTGCCGCCGCGCCCGGCGCACGCAATGGTGCGAAAAACGCTGATAAAAAGACCAAAGCACCTGCCGAGGATCCGATGCAGGGCGATCCGATGCAGGCGCCTGATGCGGCGGAGTCCGCGCAGGCCCTTGATCGCCTGAAGGAAATCGGCGGCACGATGCCTCAGTTCGCGGATGCCCAATCCAAGATGTGGGGCATCTTGACCGAAGGTCAGCGAGCGATCGTTCAGAAAGAACTCGACAAATACCGCGAAGAACAGAAGAACAAATCATCGAAGAACGCCACACCTGCCGCGCCGGGTCAGGATCCGATCATGGACAACCCGCGCATCCCGCAGGAAATGAAGGACAAGCTCAAGGACATGACGCCCGAACAGCGCCGCGAGGCCGTCCGCAAGTGGCGCGAACAAAAGAAGGCTGAACGCGAGCAAGGCGACTCCGGTCCCAAGACCCAAAAGCCCGCGCCCGGCATGGACGAGGTCGACGTTCCGGCCCCCGAAGAGCCCAAGTGATCCATTGAACATCCCGCTCTGACCCGCGAGCGCGGCGTGACGGCCTTTCGGCCCGTTTCGCCGCGCTCGTTGCCTATTCTTCAGCATGGCTTGGATTACGAAGCCCTCGGGC
>JBKDPX010000251.1:0-7290 GCA_046342165.1 Phycisphaerales bacterium
TGTTTGTGCAGGACCGATGATCGAAGTCAACAGACTCGCAGTCAACATTCGCGCCTCGGGTTGTCCCACCCCAAAAAGCGTCTGGAAGGGGAGCGATACATTCAGTTTCAAACCCTGAAATCCGATACGACCAAGATCCCTTTCGCCCTCATCAACATCTTGTACACGAAGACCTTCGATCAGCGTACGACCTTCGGATACAACGGCAATCGACAGTGTTCCGGCCTGTGCCCAAAGAGGCTTCAAATCAGCATCCAACGGAATTCGGATCGCGCCGACATCCACATCGACCTTCGATGTGTTCGAAAGTGTCGGAACCCCCTTCACCTCAGGCGCAAATCGCTTGATCACTGACGACACGGTCGTCCCGTCAATCTTGATCCCTAGCTTCGCTTGAGACAACGCGACATCCCGTTCCCCCAGTCGCCCGGAGACATCACACGATATTTTGGGCGCACGAACATTCAATCCGATACCGAACCCGTTGCTCTGGTCCGGTTGTGACGCGATGACGATGTCTGCCGACTCTCCGACAACCCCCTTGATCAACGAGATCAGGTTTGTAGCATCCGAATCATCCTGAGGCAGGAAAAGAGACACACCATCTATTGGAACGCCTTTCAACGAGATCTTTCCGATCGGGCGAAAAGTCTTAGGGTTCGTGAGAAACGAAGTGGATCCCGTTGACGGGATCAAGAACACATCAGGAACATCGATCGTCGCCGCAAGCTCCGTCGTTGCCGAGTTGATTGTCATTGAACTCTTCACATCAGCGGTGACACGACCGGACGCTACACCGAAAGTAGCGGCGGCGTTTCGAATCTGGATCGCAGAAACTGCGTCACCGATCCTTGAAACAGCGAGACCGTCGAGCGCAATCGATGAACGAAGTTGCAACTTGTCAACCTCGAAAGACCCCGTGGTTGTTTGCGGTAAAGCGGCGCCGGCAACGGTGATAATCGCGCTTCCGGTGCGGGGGTTCACGCTCCAACCGGTCTCAGGCTTCACGAATCGCGACAACAGTCGACCCGCGGATTTCAATTCGATCTTGGTTGAATCAGCGGCAAACTCAACGCCTCGATCACTGGTAACAAACCTTGTCGCAGCGATGACATCACGCGTCGTGATGCTCATGGAAACAGAGGTCGGGGGAAGCGTGTCGTTCGCTGATTCTCCCGCGATGGCTTCCAGCGAGAGATCAACGGATGGGCCTATGTCTTGTTGCAAATCGATACCGGTCGATGTGATGAATGGTTGAAACAGGGGGGTCGCGATGTTTCTTACCGATACATTCGCCCGGAGATCCTGAGGAACCGCCGAATTGAACATTCCGGCGGGATTCAACAGTCCGCCCGAAGAAAAACCGATTCGAATCGCACCACCGGGAGTATCGTCGACCACAAGGTCGGTGGACAACGATCCTTCCAGCGACTTGGACAAATCAGCGGTTCGAACAGAGAGCTTTGTCGGGGTCAATTGAAAACGCTTTTGCACACCGTCGAGATTCAAAGCACCTGTAAACCTCGAAAGTCCGAGATCGACGGAAGCCGAAGCGCCGCGAAGCGTCTTGATTTCACCTTTCGAGAAAGGAATCTTCACATCCGACATGCGAACGCTGATGTCCGGCAGCGCTTCAACTGAAACATCCGGTGTTGACTTCAGAGCTTGTTCAACACTTGGCACAAGAGCCGGCAGCGACGAACCCGAAATCTCCACACTGACAGGTGCGTTGTTCGTGATGAACTCATCTTTCACAGCGACATCGACCAAGGCCTTCAGACCTGAAGATTGAATGGCGAAAGACGCCTGACAGTTGTCACGGGTTCCTTTCAGGTCGGCACGAACAGACACGGATTCGCCCAGACCGCTGCGGAGATTCGGTCTGTTCTCGGTTGCGTGAACAAAAATATCAAGAATCGAAGTGGGAAGATTTGATATATCAAAAGAACCGTCGATCTTGGATTTTTCAAGGCGGAGCTTTCCACCGTCCTCCCAGTTCGACAACTTCAAATCCACATTGATCGAACCGCCTCCCGATTTCGATTTGATCGTGAATGCCAACGGCTTGTTTATGATCACATCGGCACCGAGGTCGACATCCGTCAGTGTGATCTTCGAGGAATCGCCGATGGCAAGATCGGTGTATGAAAAATCCAAGTTTCGAACCTCAAGACGAACATTGAGATCCGAGGGGAGAACGACCGGTTGCGGGTTTATGTCCGGAACCGCTTTGTTCGGTGTGGAACTCTTCGTCAAAGTCGAGAGGTTGATCACACCGTCGTTGCCGCGGACGACGGTAATCTTCGCTTTTGAGACCGTGATAAGTCCAAGATTCGCACCACCGGTCGCCAAATCGAACAATCCGCCTTCAATGTTGAGATCACACTCGAGAACGCCTGTGTCGCCTTTGCGAATCTTGAAACCACTGAACGATTGCGGACCGGACCAGGAGAGTGAAGCCTTCGTCAACGAAACAGTGCCATCGATGTATTTCGGTGCTTGGGAAGCGACCAGACCCGGCGCGAATGATGAGACAATCTTCGGCGCAAAGACCAACAACAAAGCACCCACAACAAAACACGACAGCGATAGATACAACAAAACCTTCTTCCAACGAGCCATCGGAGGCTTCGCGTTTGGATCAAGGTTGTAATCTACATTTGATTTCTCGGGCTTCTTCGCCTTTGACCAGAAGTCACCACCGGTGTCGTTTGACGACATTTCAAACCTCCAACTGCGGCGAATCGATTCGCGCACATATCTGAAAATCACTCATCATCGGACTGAGATCGATACTTCTGCCACTTCCGCTCTTTTTCTTTTTCAACGACAACACCCGACACTCGAATCATCCCTTCGCCAAGCTCTGACACGATCTCTGAAAAGAGTGCGGGGTCCGGGCAGATTTTCAATCGAGCGTCCGCCGCGAGTGTGGCGACGGAATCATCGGAACCGATGACCACCTCCACCGGGAAAATGACGGGCCGCTCTTCAGATGATCTGGATCCTTGAGCTTCCAGCGACTTCGCGGCGTTGATGCGAACCAAATCCGCGACACGCGTGAGCGCCGAACTCGCCCCGCCATTCAATCTCAGTTGATCGACGAACAACCGGACACGACCCGGCTCGAGCGGAACGCAATCGATCGGCGCGATCCGATCAATGATGATTTGTGGTTCACCCTTCTTTGTATCAACCTTGCCCAACACAAACACCGTCTTATCAAGTTCGGCCAAATGTCCGTACTTTGTGAAACAGTCGGAGAACATCACACCTTCACAAGATCCCGTGAGATCTTCAAGCGTGAGAATCGCCATTTTCTGGCCCGCAGACCTTCCGTTTTTGATCACAACGACTCTCGAAGCCTGAACCATGACAGGCAACACAACACGCGTGTCTTGGCTCAACTCCTTGACCGCGCCTGTGGAATGCGTGGCGAATGCCGAGGTCCAATGCTTCCATTGATCAAGTGGATGGCTGCTGACATAAAACCCCAAGACATCCTTTTCAAACGCGAGCGTCTCGGCGTCATTCCACGGAACCGCTCGCGGAAGTGCGCCGGAGGATTTCACTTCGACGATTCCACCGCCGCCGAACAGAGCGCCTTGTCCGGCTGCTTTATCCGCCGCCATTTTCGCCGACGAGGAAAGAACCTGTTCAATCGACGCGACCAAAGCGGAACGTTGTTCCCGTCCGTGCACCGCATCGAATGCACCGCACTTCACCAGTGATTCCAGAGTGGATTTATTGATGGTTCCTGCGGGGACTCGTTCACAAAAATCGAAGATACTTGTGAAGGGGCCGCTCTTCTTCCGTTCCTCAACAACGAGTCCGACGGCCCTTTCGCTGACTCCCTTGATCGCGCCGAGTCCGAATCGGATATGTCCGCCTCTCGCGTCGTTCGGTTCGTTCGGATCGAACACGACGGCGAAATCCTTGAAGGAGAGGTTGATGTCCGGAGGGCGGACTTCGATTCCGGTTTTCAGCGTCTGTCCCGATTGAGGATCAATGCGACGCGTTCGCTTGCAGTCTTCGAGATATGGAATCCACTCACTGACTTTGCTTGCACCTGATTCAAAGGTCAGGAATGCGGACATGTATTGCGCGGGGAAGTAGGTTTTAAGGTACGCAGTTTGGTACGCGACGATGGCATAGCCGGTCGAGTGACTTTTGTTGAAGCCGTAACCCGCGAACTTCAAGATGAGTTCGAACAACTCCTCGGCTTTTTCTTTCGGCAGTCCCTGCTTTTGCGAACCCTCGACGAATTTCGGTCGCTCCTTTTCGATCTTGTCGTGCTTTTTCTTACTGATGTTCTTGATGAGGGTGTATGCGTCTCGAAGCTTGATACCGCCCAGTCCATGCACGATCTGCATGACCTGTTCCTGATACACCATGACGCCGTATGTTTCGTTCGTGTAACGCTCGACGATCGGGTGAACCTGTGGGACGGCGGCTTGTCCGTGTTTTCGCTTGTTGTAGTCAGGAATCAGATCCATCGGGCCCGGACGAAAGAGGGCGTTCGCGGCGATCAGATCCTCAAGACGATCCGGTTTCATTTCCGTCAGCAATCTGCGCATGCCGCCGGATTCGAACTGGAACACACCGGTCGTCTCGCCGCGGCGGAAGATCTCCAGGACCTTTTGATCGTCGTAGTTCAGACGTTCGAGATCGAGCGGATGGGCGAAACTCTCCTTTGAGCCGGATTGCGTGGATTGTTGTTTCGCAAAATCATCCTCACGCCCGACCGACTTCCAAATTTCCGCTTCCGAGAGCGTCTCACGGATCAGCTTTTTCGCAAGCTCAATGACGGACAGCGTGCGAAGACCGAGGAAGTCCATCTTGAGCAACCCCATCTTCTCACATGTCGGGCCGTCCCACTGTGTGATGATGTCGTTGCCTTCGGTGCCGGATTGTTTGTAGAGCGGAACGATTTCCGACAAGGGACGCGTCGCGACGATCACACCGGCGGCGTGAACACCGGCGTGTCGCGTGTGTCCCTCGAGTTGAATCGCGTTGTCGAGCAACTGCCGGACGATCGGATCCGTGTCATACAACTTCTTGAGATCGGGTTCCTGCTCCAGCGCATCCTTGATCTCGATGTTGAGCGTTTCCGGGACGAGTTTTGCGACGCGGTCCACATCGGGAATCGGCATTTCAAGAACACGACCGACGTCACGGATCGCAGCGCGCGCCTTGAGTGTTCCGAAAGTGATGATCTGCGCGACGTGACCGTATTTGTTGCGAACGTAGTTGATGACATCGCCTCGACCGTTTTGGCACAGATCGATATCGATATCGGGGTATTCCGACCGATCCGGGTCGGTGAATCGCTCAAAGAGCAGTCCATATCGAACAGGACATGCGTTCGAGAGGCCGAGCACATAGCCGACCATTGTGCCCACGCCTGAACCACGGGCATTGGCCGGAATGCCGCGCTGTCGGCCCCAGTTGACAAAATCCCAGACGATCAAGAAGTATGCCGAGATGTTCTTGTCCGCGAGAATCTTGAGTTCCCGCTCCAGACGCGCGGTGAAGTCATTACCGTCCTTGGAGCGCGCGACTTCCGCCCCGTAGCGCCAGACCATGCCGGCTTCCGACAACATCCTCAACGCTTTGTCACACGCGGTTTTCGATTCGGCGATTTGCGCGGCGTTGGGAATCTCGCGGAACGGTTGAACCTCGAAACACGCGCAATACGCCTTGTACCACTCTGTCAAGTCACCCTTGAACGCGGGGTCGTTGTGTTTGGGGAGTTTTTTCGCATCGGGAATGGCGATGTGCACCGCGGGCGCGTTGTTCTGGCCCATCGGAAGTTCGACATCACAACGTCCTGCGATGATTTTCGCGTTCTCAAAAGCGCGCACACCGGGATCGCCGTACGCACGGAAGATCTTCTCCATCTGTTCCGGAGTCTTGACATACAACTCCGGCGTGTAGCGCATTCGATCGGGAGAGTTCTTTCCCTTACCCGTTGAGATACAGATCAATGTGTCGTGCGCATCATGATCTTCGGCGCGCAGGAAGTGAGCGTCGTTGTCACACACAAGCGGCAAAGAGAGATCCGCCGCAAGTTCGATCAATAAAGGATTGATCGCGTTCTGTTCCGGAACGTGGTGCTGCAACTCAATGAAAAAGCGCGACTTCTTCGGATCCTTTCCGCCGTTGAACGTCGCCGCGTGCCATCTGGCGCTTTCAATCGCCGCTTCCTTGTATTTATCATCACCCGTGCGATGAAAGTTCAGGAGGTGGTCACCGATCTCGCTTCCGAGGTGACCGTTGATCGCGATCAATCCCTCGGAGTGTTTCGCCAACAACTCACGATCGATGCGGGGTTTGTAATAAAACCCGGTGAGATACGCCTCGCTCGCGAGAACCATCAGGTTCTTCCAACCGACGAGGTTTTCAGCGAGCAGCACGAGGTGAAAACCACCTTCGCCTCCGCCGGAGTAAGTACGATCGGTTCTTGGTTTCCCGGGCGGTGTGACATACGCCTCACAACCGAGGATCGGTTTGATTCCCTTTTCCTTGCACGCCATATAGAACGACGCGGCGCCGAACAGGTTGCCGTGGTCCGTGATCGCGCAGGAGTTCATCCCAAGCTCTTTCACCCGAGCGACAAGTTTCTCAACCTGATTGCCACCATCGAGCAGCGAGTACTCGGTGTGCAGGTGCAGGTGGGCGAATGTGGGAGCTTCCACGACGGAAGCCGGTTGATTTTCTGGCATACAAGACTCCGACTTCAGAACCGGGGCCGATTGTACCAGACAACCGCTGATATCCCGAGGAAATCACATGTTTTCAAACGGTGAATCGTGATCAAAAACCCCTCATGGGGGAGCGAACCGAACACGACACGCTCATATCATCACGCATGTTCCAGACGCCGGATGGAGGATTTGGATCAATCAGGGATCGCACAGGCTTTTTCGCGCGTCGATCAAGCCCGTTTGCGACCCTGCTCGCGTTCTTCTTGTCATTGATCGTGCTGATCGTGCTGCTTGTACCGATCGTCGCTATCGCACTGATCGTGATCGCGTGGATGATCCTGAGCTTTCTATTGCGAAGCGTTTTCCGTGTGTTTCGTTCAAGCACTCAACCAAACGGCGTGCTCGACGGTCGTCGCAACGTACGCGTTCGTATGCCGTCCGCAAACGATTCAAATTGAATTTCATTCGAAGAGTTCGCGCCACGCGGCGACAAGTTCACCGGTGATCGGTCCCGGTCGTCCCGCACCGATCGAACGCTGTTCAATCGCGATGATCGGCAGCACACCCCAACTGCTGTTTGTCA
>JBKDPX010000252.1:0-6451 GCA_046342165.1 Phycisphaerales bacterium
GTCCCAGACGTTGAAGAACTGAATGACGTCATCGCCGTCGACGCCGCCGGAGGCGTCAACGTCAGAGCACGGCGCCGCGGCATCCCAGTCACCGAAGAAGAGAATCACGTCGTCTCCGTCGATGCTGCCATCGTTGTTGTAATCGGCGATGCAGTTGTCTGCCTGCCAGGCGCACTGGGGCGGCGGGGGCGCGTCGATCGTCACGATTAGCGTATCGGAGCTTGTCGCACCGTCGTTGTCCGTCGTCGTGAGCGTCACCGTGTGGACGCCAACGCTGAACGAAACACTTGCGGAGTTTGTGGAACCCTGGGACAGAACTGTCGCACCTTCAGTCCAGCGATATTGGGTGATGGTGCCATCGGTATCAGAGGAGGCGGAACCGTTGAGCGTCACGGTTTCTGAGCCGTTTGCGTCGGTATCGGTTGCGGTGATGTCGGCGCCGGCGTTCGCGGTCGGTTTGCGATTGACCTTGATGACAACACTGTCGGTTCCCGTAAGACCCGAATTGTCCGTCACCGTCAGTGTGATGGTCTTGGTTCCGGCGGGCAAGGTGACGGTTGCCGTGGGAGAGGCGCCTTGTGCCAGAATCGTTGCGCCGTCATTCCAGCGATAGTTCGTTATGGTTCCATCACTGTCGCTTGAAGCCGAGCCGTTGAGTGTGACGCTTTCCGAACCGTTGCTGTCGGCGTCGGTCACGACCTGATCGGGTCCGGCATTCGCGACCGGCGGACTCGGCGGAATCGCACGGATGCCCGATTCGCCCGTGGCGTTGATGTCGCGGTAGGCGACGCTGCCGGTCTGCTGCGCGCGAACGAAGTAGTAGTACGTTGTGCCGGGGACCGCGGTCGTGTCGTCGAGGGAGCCGTTTGTTCCCTCGTACACGATTGATCCGCCGAGTTGTTGGTTCGTCGTGTTTCGGATCACACGATACGAAGTGGCGTTGGGAATCGCCGTCCATGTCACTTGAATCTTGTCGTTGAAGGTGTTGTCAGAAGCAGTCACCGACAAAACCGTTGTTTCGGCTTTGACGGTCAAGCGGTACAACTGCGTCGGCGAGGCTGCGGGTGTTCCGGTTTGCGCGATCTTCACCACGAAGAAACCGGAAGGAGAGACGAACACATCGTTGATGGTCTCCGCCACGCCTGCGGCTGTGGCGTCTTGCAGCAACCAGGTCGTGCCGCCGTTGGAGGTTTGAATCGCGACATTGAGGTTCGCCGCGCTCAGCGAGTTGATCGCCGTGCCCGTCGACTGACAGCTGCCGTCACCGTTTTGGTCGAGATCGAGGTAGCTCTGGCCGACCGGTGTGACGGTGACGTCAACCAAGCGGGGCTGATCAACGGTGAACTTGTAGTAGTCAATGTCCGCGCTGTCCGAGATCGACATCGTCGCGGTGTTCGCGATCGCGGTGCCGGGAACGTTGCCAAACGTCACCGCTGTGCCAGGAGTCAACGCGCCCAGATCCACGGCCGCCGCCGCGGTCGCATTGGGTTCGTAGATATCACCGTAGTTGAATTGTCCGCCACGAACCTCGTCGTGTTGGACGCCGTCAAAGCCGGTGTTGAGCAGCGGTTCCATGAGTTTGGTTCCGTTGCCCGGGCACGTGTGGGCGTAGCCCAAGCCGTGACCGTGTTCGTGCATGACGGTGTTGCGCAGGAAGCGGTAGCTGTTGGCTGAGGCTGCCCAGTTTTCCGAGCGATCGATCACCATGTCGCCGCCCTGAGGGAAGGCGTTGTACGCGAGAATGCCGTTGCCGCCGTCGATGTTCTTCATCGAGATGCGAACATGGCCGCGTGTCGCGGAGTTGGCGGAGCCCCACGCGGCGCCGTCGTCCCATTCATTGGTTCCGTTGCGAACGCGTGTGTAATTGATTCCCGTCAATGCGCCCCAGCGAGCGAAGCAGGCTTCGAACTGCGCGATCCAGGTCGCGCGTCCGCCTGCACTTGCAAACAAAGCGTCCATGCGGGAGAAGAGTTCCGAGTTCGCGGTGGCCTCGCCGACGCCGCTGGGAATGCTCAGACCATCCGGAACGAAAGACCATGTCAGGTTGATCGGATCACCGGTGCTGCCCGAAAAGCTCCATCGCGAACTGGCGTTGAACTGCAGGGCCTGTTGCATGGCCTGCGTCATCGCGGCCATCACCTCGGGGGTCGGCGGGAAATTCGGATCCCAGCACGCTTGGAATCCGTGCTGATGAGCGTCGGGAAGTACGTCCAGCACCGCCGGAATCTCATCGCGGGAACTGGTGGGGTGCTCGACATTCGCCATCGCGTGTCCCGCAACCAGAGCGGGCAAGGCGCAATACAACGACCGAAGGATCTTCTTCATTTGAATCTTTCCCAAAAGGCCACAACGTGGGGGCCTGATGACAATCGAACAACCACTCAGCGAACGAGAAGTGCGCCGTCGCACTCACTAGAGATACATGAAATCGGCTCGATCGCAAGGGTAGGGGAATGAAGAAACCTGTTGAAAGCCCTTCGGAGGGGCGGTAACCCGCGAAATCGATACCTCAAGCCGCCACAATGCGCCGATAACCACAGCAAAGGACCTTCGCCCTGTCGCCGTTTTTGATTCGAGTCGCAAGCCCGGTCGGTTGCTTGGGATTCTGAAAATCACCGCAGTCGTCAGCGCGGCGACGCCGAATCGCCGAAGAACGGGTCGACGGCCAATCGGTCGCTGATCTTTTTTCTCGTTGAATTGAGCCACAGCCACGTCTTGGTTCCCGCGAGCCAATCGGGCAGTTTCCATGCCGCGATCATCACGAACAGCCCGAAGATGACCAATCCGCCGAAGAGCGCGAGCCGGAGGTTGGGTGTTTCAGAGAAGTGTTGGTTCACGCGGTCAAACGCCCGAATGTACGCAACAGCGAAGTAAAACAGCCCGTTGACCAAAAACGGTTTCCATTGCTTGAGCACGCTGACGAAGCACACGATGACGCTGGATGCGCCCAGTGCGAGCAACCAGCCGAGCCACATTCCGCCGAGTTCGGAGTGCTCCATCGCGAGAAGCGATCCGAGAAAGTGGGAAGGAATGATCCAACGCAACGCCGAACCCAGTCGATCGCGCGCAGGTGACCATCGCTTGCCGAACGCCGCGGCGAGTCCCGCGAAGATGAAGCCGTTGGCGATGAAACTCTGAGATCGAAGCGCGGTCATCGAAGCGTCATCACCTGCGAAGACCTGCGGGAATCGATAGATCTCCGGATAGTACCAGGCCGCGCACGTGAGACCGACGACGGCGGAGATCGCTCCTGTTGTAAGAATCGGCCAGCTATCGTGTCGACGGAGATTTTGTCGACCGACGGATCTGGCGATGGTCTCTTCCTGCTTGGAGAGCGCAATCCCGATCGCGCAGAACGCGCCGCCGAACATCGCGAAGCGAACACCGAGTTGTGCGATGGATTCCTCGGAGATCGGACGAGTGAAACCGCCTTGTGTCGCGTAGAGGAAGAGCCACGTGGATACCGCCGCGATGCAGAAGGTGCAGGAAAAGGCCCCCGAGCGCGTCGCGAATCTGAGCAACAGCGAAACCGTCGCCCACGCGCCGCTGATGACGAGCAACTGCAGATTCGCGAAACCCTGTGCGGGATCCGAGAAGATCTCCGCGTTCATCGCGGCGTCGGACACGGTTCCGAGCGCTCCGGTTTCTCGAAGAATGACCCACACGAGCGCCGGAGTCGTGATCGAAGCCGTGAGCAGGAAGCCCAGGGCGTAGCGCTTCATCTGGTTCAGTTGCAGGGTCACTCCGAGTCCGAACAGCAGGGCGGAAACCGTGGATGGAATCGCGATGTGGAGCGTTGACGAGAGATCGTTCCAGGAGAACCACATGCCCACGGTGATCGCAAGCAGCGTCATCCATCCGCCGAGATACAGACCGACTTGGGATGTCGTCAGCTTTCGACTGTCGATGATCCACGGCGAGTCGGGACGCAAAAGACTCGTGAGTTGACGGTACAGCCGACGTGATTCCTCGCGAGTGATAAGACCTTGCGACTCCCAATGACGCGCGCGATCGAGTTGCTCTTCGATTTGAGCTTCAAATCGGGCGGCGAGCATCGAAGGTCGGGCGAGAACGGTTTCGCCGCGAAGATGCCGGCGCAGATCTTCGAGCAGTTCGCGCGCATCGGAGTATCGCAATGCGGGATCACGTTCGAGCGCCTGAAGGCAGATGCGTTGAAGACCGGCCGGAAGATCCGGCACGATCGCTTCGGGGACCGGTGGGTCGGCCTTACGTTGAAGGGCCAGCATCTCAGAATTCGTTGACGCCGAGAATGGCGGGCGCAGTGTCAGTAGTTCAAAGAGAATCACACCGAGCGAATACACGTCGCAACGCGGCGAGATCGACGGCGGTTCGTTGAATTGCTCGGGCGCTGCGTGTCCCGGTGTTCCGCCGGGCTTCAGATCGCCCTTGGCGGTGTGTCCCGCAAGACCGAAGTCCACGATGACGGGCTCGCCGCGGCGGTTGAGGAGAATGTTCCCCGGCTTCAGGTCCCGGTGCGTCAATCCTTCTTCATGCATCGAACCGACCGCCTCGACGATGCGAACGAAGAGAGCGATTCTTTGGGTGAGATCAAGAGTCTTGGCCGCCGATCGCAGATCGACGCCTTCCACCCAATCCATGACGATGAAAGGATCGGTCGTGTCGATGACGGCCTCGAGAACGCGACAGAGATTGGGATGATCAAGCCCCGCCATCGCGCGTGCTTCGATCATGAGCGATTCATGAAGCGTGCCGTCGGTCGCCGTGGAGATGAACTTCACGGCAACGCGTCGATTCAAACGTGTGTCCACAGCCTCGAAGACATGCCCCATGCCACCCACACCCGCGAGTCTTTCCAGGCGATAACGATCGGCGATCATTTCGCCGGCGCTTGGGTGAGCGCGTTGTTCGGATGTTCTCCGATCGGCTGCACCGTCGAGCGTGGGGGACTCGGATTGAGACTTGGGATCTTGCACTGGTGTCTATAAGGATACATCGGACGAACCGAGACCGTGCGGGATCCGAAAATGCTCCGTTGCGGTCGCCGATTTCGGACACTGATTTGAACTTCGTTCGGCAAATCGCGTGTCGTGGGGTAGCTTTGAGTGGACATGAATCTGTTCCGAATCATCGCGCCCACGATCGGCGCTCTGGGTCTTGTTTCCTCTGCGCACGCCCAAGGCGTTGTTCGAGGCGGTTTTGCACTGACTGAGTTTTTTGACGCCGCGACGAAAGAGCGCGTCGATGTCGTGTGCTTGGGCGACTCCAATCAATTGCACTACGGCGGCGGATGGGATCGTGGCTGGAGCCGCGCGTTACAGCGCCGGCTCGGGGTGTATGCGACGGGAGTGCTCACGCCCGGTGAAGGCAACGGCGTCGGACTCGGTCTGGGCGAGGGATACTCGACGATCGCGACGGGTCCCGGTCCACTCCAAATCGGAAGCGGTCCGGAGTACGTGGATGAACGCTTCAACGCCGCACGCGCGGATCTTTCCCCGCACTCGTATGTCTATCTGCCCGAAGGAAACGCATCGAGTCAGATGGTCGGTGTTCGTTTGTTCGACTACGCGCCGTTTGATGTGCATGATAGATTGAATTTTCATTACACATACGGGGTGTTCGGCGGTTTTGGCGAGGGCTCGTTTCAACCTTCGGTTCGATCTGAAGAGCCGCCTTACACGGAGTATTTCCGTGCGCCCATGACATCGACCCGAGATGGGATCGTCGGCTCATTCAAGGTGCGGACCGGGACACTTGAGCTCCCCGCGTTCCGTCGTCCGGCGCAGTTGTCGTTTCGATTTTCTCCGAACGGACGACCCATCACGGGACCTTTCGTCGCATATGGAATGAGAATCGAACACTCGGATTCTCGCAAAGGCGCATCGCTCAACACGCTTTATGCCAAAGGCAGCCAGTCCGCCCGAGACATGGCCGCGGCATTGATCGCTTCCGAAGATGCAACGCTGACACTGTTCTTCTCCCAGGTGCGGATGCTCGGTTCAACGCGTGTTTTGGTCAGAATCAACACCGGTGTGAACGACCGAACCGAAAACCTTGCGTCGGTCGGCCCGGAGCGCGTGTTGAACGGGTCTTCGCCCGCTGCATACGAGGATAATCTCATCGCGATCATCAGCCGTATTCGTGAGATCTGGCGATTGAACGAGTGGGATGAGCGAGAACTTCACTTTGTCATCACACCGTCACATCCACAGTCGTCTCCTGAGGTCCAACCGATGGTCGGGTATCGAGAAGCCGCGCGATCGGTCGCGGATCGCTTCGCGCGCACGGCCTCCGTCGACTACTCGAAAATCGTGAGCGCCCATCAGATGGCGCAGCGACGCTGGTACTACGCGCCTTTTGATTTCAGCCACCTCAGCGATCTCGGCTTCGAGTCGCTGTCATTGCTTGAACTGGATTCATTGATCCGCGCCGCGGCATGTCCCGCCGATTTGGACGACTCCGGCGGAATTGA
>JBKDPX010000253.1:0-8392 GCA_046342165.1 Phycisphaerales bacterium
CACTGCCTCAGTTCGAGGCGGATCTCAAGCAGATGCTCGACGAGGAAGACCGTCGGGTTTATGAAGCCCTCAAGGCCCCGAAGACGCTGGTCGTGCGCTTTGGCGCGATGAACATGGTCGGCGAGTTTCCGTACACGGGCGACATCAAGCCCGGCTGCGGAAGCAAGATCGTCGTGCGAACGCATCGCGGCGTTGAGCTTGGCGAGATGCTGACGAGCACTTGTCCGAACTCCGGCTGCGGCAAGAGCGTGTCGCGCAAGGAGATGCTCGGCTATATCCAGAACTCGGGCGGACGCGACTACCCCTTCTATCAGGAAGGGAAAGTCGTACGCATCGCGACAAAGGAAGATCTTGACAACCAGTCGCGCGTCGAGCAATCCCGCCACGAACTGAAGATGGAGGCGCGCGCGGTCGCGGAGCGGATCGGCTCGAACGTGCGCATCGTCGACGCGGAAGCGATTCTCGGCAATGAAACGCTGACATTCTTTTATCTCTCCGAAGAGCGGATCGATGTGCGCGATCTCCACCACGCGTTGTCGAATCACTTCCGCCATCGAATCGACCTCAAGCAGGTCGGTGCTCGTGATGAGGCCCGACTCACCGCCGATTATGAGCGATGCGGTCAGTACTGCTGCTGCAAGAACTTCCTCAAGGTGCTCAAGCCCGTTTCGATGAAGAGCGCGAAAGTGCAGAAGGCGACGCTGGATCCGCTCAAGATCAGCGGCCGCTGCGGGCGATTGATGTGCTGTCTGCGATATGAGGATGAAACCTACGAGGAATTGAAGAAGCGATTGCCGCGCAAGAAGTCGCGCGTCGGAACCCCCGACGGCGACGGCATCGTGATGGACTCGCAGATTCTGACCCAGCTCGTTCTCGTGCTGCTCGATGAACCGGGACCCGACGGCAAGGATCGTCAAATCGCCGTGGCCGTTGAGGATCTCTCGCCGGTCAAGAACGAAAAAGCACCGCCGCGGCCACAACCGGGAGAGCAGCCTCGCCCCGGAATGAGACCGCCGCAGGCGCAGGGTCCTCGACCGGGTCCGGATCAACGCACGGGCCGTCCGCCGGAACAGCGCGACACTCGACCGCGTCCCGCGGGCCCGCAGGCCGGTGATCGTCAACAGCAACGTCCGCCCCAACAGCCGCGGCAGGACCGCGAGAATCGTCCCCCACAACCTCCGCCGCCTCGCCAGCAAAAGCCGAATGCCGGCGAAACGGTCGATGAGATTTGGAACGAGAGCGAAACGGATGACGGTTCGGGTCAACGCGACGCAAGAAGCGCTGATCCTCAACGTCGGCGCCGTCGACGCGGTCGCGGAGGACGAGGTCCGCGTCCGGGTAACGGCCCTGAAGGTTCACCGCCGCCGCAAGGTTGATCAACCGGAAGTGATCTTCGCCAAGAGCGCGTCACGAACGCTCTTGGCATCCGCCTTTCCGCCGGCCAGTTTCATGACTTCGCCGACGAGACGTCCCGCGGCCTGAAGTTTGCCGGCGCGCACATCTTCGACGGCTTTCTCGTTGGCCTTGATGACCTGTTCGATCCAGGCATCGAGCGCGCCAAGGTCGACTTCGATGATCAGCCCCGCGGATTTCACTCGCTCGAACATGATGTCGAACGCCGTGGCGGGATCGATCGTTCCGGCATCGCAGGCGATCATCATGGCCGCCTCGACGCTTTGATTTGAAAGCTTGCCGTTCTCGCGCATCCACGCGACCGCAGCGACCGCTTCGGGCGATGCTCCGAGTTTTGTAACGGCGACCGAACGCTCGTTGGTGATTTTCGCGAGCGGACCGAGCAGTTGATTCGCGGCGATCTTGCCCGCGCGATTGTCGTCCATGCCGCGAGACACGAGTGCACTGATCACGCGTTCGTAGAAGTCGCTGGTGTCGGGATCGTCGACGAGCGCGGCGGCTTCTTTGATCGCGAGGCTGTAGCGGCCGCTGTAACGACGAAGTCGATCGAGTGGAAGTTCGGGTGAACCTGCGGTGATCCGACGGACATCTGCTTCTTCGAGGTGAACGGCAGGAAGATCAGGATCCGGGAAGTAGCGATAGTCATCGGCGTCTTCCTTTTCGCGTTGGACGAATGTCACATTGCGTCGATCGTCCCAGCCGCGGGTGACCTTCATGCGCTTGCCCATCACGCGGCGATCTTCGAGGTATCGATGCGGTTGCTGTGCGAACTCGTACTCGATCGCGGCGCGAAGTGATTTAAATGAATTGAGGTTTTTAATTTCAACGATCGGGGTATGAATGATCGAACCGTCGTCAAGCTCCAGACGGCAGTTGATGTTGGGCTCGAAGCGCATGTGTCCTTTTTGCATGACACCTTGTGTGGCGCGAAGGAACATGCAGATCGATCGGAGACTACGCGCGAACAGCACGACGTCGTCCGCATCGGTGAAATCCGGCTCGGTGACGATTTCGAGCAGCGGCGTACCGGCGCGATTCAGATCGACGATGGAGTGATCGATGCGATGACCGCCCGGCGCCTCGTGCATCAGCTTGCCCGCGTCTTCCTCAAGATGGGCGCGCCGAATCCGAATCCGCTTGGACGGTTTCGAGAAATCGGGAAATCCGGCATCGTCGACGGCGGGGAGATCGAGAAATCCGTTGACGCACAGCGGCAGATCGTACTGCGAGATCTGATACGCCTTGGGCATATCGGGATAGAAGTAGTTCTTGCGATCCCAAACGCTGACGGGGGACACGGCGCAGTTGAGCGCGCGACCGACGAGCACCGAAAGCTCGACGGCGCGGCGGTTCATCACGGGCAACGCACCGGGGAGCGCGAGGACGACAGGATCGATCAGGGAGTTCGGCTCAGGTTCGACGTCGGCCATGAAAGAGCCGGCGGGATTCAACGCACGGGAAAACATCTTGGTCACGGTCGACAGTTCGACGTGAATCTCGAGACCGACGATGAGTTGGGCTGATCGGATCATGTGGCGGCGGTCCGGGGTTGCGCTGAAGGCAGAGTCTACGATATCTCCGGTCGTTCGGTCGACTTTGATGCGGGCGACATCGAAATGCCACTGACTTTCCCGAAATCCATGCGCCTGACGAAGAAGCTTGAGTTCGACGCGGTGTATCGCGCGAAGATGAGACGGACTCGCGGGCCCGTCACGATCTACTCGAGGCTCAACGGACTCCCCCACCATCGCCTCGGACTGTCCGTCGGTCGCATCGTGGGCCCGGCGACGAGACGAAATCGAATCAAGCGATTGTTTCGCGAGGCGTTTCGATTGCATCAAACAACGCTCAATGCAGGCTCGACGGGGCTCGACCTCATCGTGTCGGTGAAGCCGCACGATTTCAAAGCGCTCGAGGATTACGCGGAACTGCTGACATCCTCTGTCCGTGAACTCGGCGAAGCCTGGGTGAAGCGCGAGGCCGGACGATGAATCCGCGCGTTCGGCGATTCGTCAATCTGCCGTTCATCGCTCTGATCAAGTTTTATCAGATCACCCTATCACCGCTCGTCGGCCGCGGGTGTCGCTTTCATCCGACCTGTTCAAACTACGGACTTGATGCGTTCAGGCTCTATGGGCCGTTCAAAGCAATGTGGATGACCGCATGTCGCATCGGTCGATGCCATCCGTTTCACCGCGGCGGATATGACCCCGTTCCTTATCCTGACGAATCACCGACGCCGACGCGCCGACGCGAGTCCGAAGAGCAAAGCGACGGCCGCTGAAGCCGGAGCGGGAATCGTGTATTCGATCGTGAGGATCGGACGCTGACTCTCGATATCCTCGCGCGTGCCGAAGCGACGCGCGAGATAAGTACCGAGTTCATTACTTTTGAACAACCAACCGGCGTTGGTGCTCGGATCGTTGAGCCACAACTGCACATCCGCGATCAATCCCGCGGAACTCCAGTTGTAGCGACCGAGCGCCGCGCCGACCGGCGTGGTCGCACTGGCCGTCGAAACGAAATCTCCGCCGGGCGTGTTCCACAACACGGGAGCCGTGTTGCTCGCGAAGCGATGAACCCACGTCGCATCGCCGGGACGCGCGATGTCGCCGGAACCGCCGGAGGTGTCGCCCGCGCGGCTGAATGACTCGCCCCAACTCGACAACAAGCGATGCGCGCCGATGTTGATCGTCGTGCCGCGGCTTCGAGTGACGGCGAGTGAAATGTTCACACGCGTGATCGTCGCGCCCACGGGAACCGCCGATGCGACATCAAACTTGCACAACGCGCGGCGCGCACCGAATGAATAGCCCTGTCGCGTGACGCCGACGAACATGCTGATGCCCGAGCCGTTGCTCAAATCTCCGGTCTCGTGGATGTACAGCGTGTTGTCCTGAGCAGGGAAGAGGTTGACGACTTCAGCAGATGAGAGGTTGGATACAGAGGCGACAATCATCGCCGCGAGCAAGCCGCGCATATCGAGCACTCCATCAAACGACCAACGACCCCTGACGAACAGGGGCGGACCGTTCAACCTACAACGCCTGTGAGGTTTAACCACCCGACAGGAAGAAATTACGCATCGAAGCCGCTTTGGAGCCGAATCTGTTCGCAACCTGTTCGCCTTCTGAGATGTAAACTGATGGAGAGAACCCCCGAGGCGCAACCCGGGCGGGCTTTGTGCGTTTGTATTTGGTGATCAAGGCTTGTGCGATATCGATGTGGACGAGGAACAGGTGCCCCCGCTACCCGCATTCCAACTTCGTCTGTTCGCGACGCTGGAGCAGCGACTGCAATCCGCAGGACGCGCCGAGATGTTGACCGCCGTCGAGCGGATCGAGTCGTGTGTTTCGGAATTGGAGCCGTCAGGACTGATTCCCGAGGACTTCATTGAGTTCAAGGTTCTTGGCGCGTCCTCTGCCGCCGCACAGCACGGCGTGATGGATGCGCGCACCGTGATCTCCGACCTCGCCACGCTTGCGGAACGATTATGTTCGCACGCGCGAATCGCGCCGACGGATCCCTTCGCGACCGATCTTGTTTTCGCCGAAGAGCTTTGCGCGCGATGGAGCATCAGCCGCAAAACACTTGATCGCTTGCGAAAGAAGGGGCTGTCCGCGAGAAGAATCGCGATGGCGGATGGAACGGTGCGTGTCGGATTCCATCCAAAGCCGGTGGAGGCATTCGCGATCAGGTATCGTCATTCGATCGAACGCGCCGGCGCATTCACGCGAATTCCGCGCGCACAACAAGACGAGATGATTCGACGCGCCACGAAGTATCGGCGCCTTTTGAGCCTGTCGCTCAATGCGACGGCGCAGCGGTTGTCGAAACGATTCGATCGCAGCCTGGAAGCGATTCGTCAGTTGCTGAGACGTCACGACATCCGGCTTCGACGAGCGGGCAGCGCCGCGCATTCGATGAGGATCATGCAGGGAGTCGAACACGCGCGTCCGCCGGCTCCGATCTTCGGAGACACGGGCACGTTGAACGCATCGCGAAGAGCGCTGGCGTTTCGCGCGTGGCGCATGGGCGTTGACATCGGCACGATCGCGCGCAAGCTCCGACGATCGCGCGCGTCGGTGCGTCGAGCGCTGTATCTCTCGCGCGCGGAACGACTGCTGCCCCTGCTTGTCGGTGAGGATCTGATCGGTCCGACCTTGCCGACCTTTGCGCTGGAAGGCGCTGATGAGGTTTTTCTTCGACCCAAGCCCGTGTGTGAGGGCCTGGGGGCGAATTCACCGATGGATCTGCTTGAGTTCCTGCACTCAACCGCATCCGCTCATCCCCCGCTGGGCCACGTGGAGCGCAAGCGAATCGAAGCGTATCAGTACCTGCGATACCGCTCGCGGCGCATGATCGATGGTCTCGGCAAGTCGCATCCGCGCGCCGGCAGTGTCGATCAAATCGAGGTGTATCTGCTGTGGGCCTCGCGCCTGAAAGCGGAGTTGATCCGTTCGCAACTTCCGCTCATGCTGAAAACCATCGAAGGACGCACAGGGAAGACGCCGAGCGAGTTACCCGTCGCACTCATCTCGGAATTACTCATCGGGAGCATCGGCGAGATCGGACGCGTGATTGACCGATTTGATCCCGCGAGCAAAGGTCGTCTCGCCGCTCCGGCGGCGATCTCGATCGACCGCTTCATCGCGACGCGCCTGCGCTCGGCGGCAACGGGCGCGACCGACGCATGGACGAGGCGCGCGACCGCGATCATTCCTCAAGGCGTGGCTTTCCCCGACTGGACGCGTCGCGTGAATGTATGGCAGGATTTTCTTGAACTTGATCCACGCGTGCGTGCCGCGACGGAGTCCGGACTTGCATCCACGCAGGAACGCTCCGCGGATCTGCTGCGCGCGCGGTATGGGCTGCTCGACGGCCCGCCACGAACACTCGCGGATCTCGCCAAACACTTTGAAACCACGCCGGCGCGCATGGCGGCGATGGAGCACGACTATGTGGTGCACGCTTTGCGAGTGTCACGCGCGACACTGACGCCATCGGTGATGTCGTGACACCATACGGATCGACCGTGCAAAGACTGTCGGTGTTCCATCGGGGCGCGCTCGGAGACAGCGTGTTGACGTGGCCGCTGATGCGCGCCGCGATGAAGCGCGGATTTGCGGTGACATTCGTGAGCGATGACTCGAAAGCGCGACTGGCTCAACTCGCACTGAACGTTCATGGTTTGAATGCGGAACAGCGGCGTTTCAATTCACTGTGGTTGCCGGATGCCCCGATTGAACCTGATGCGCGTGTTGATCGTGTTGTCTCATTCGCAGGCACAAGCGCGGCCGACCTTGTGTGGCGACGCAACGCGTCACGCGCTTTCCCGAACGCGTTGATTGACATCGTGCATGATCAGTTGGATCGAAACGTTGCGCTCAAGCTCGCGGACGGCACATGCGGGATCGAAACACGAGTCGCTTTCGATTCGGCAACCGTGGTGTGTCACGTGGGAACAGGGGGCGGCGGGAAGTGCTGGGATCTCTCGCGTTGGAGCAAAGCCGTTCGAACACTGCGAAACGACGGACTCGAGGTGCGAGTCATCGCGGGCGAAGTGGAGGCGGAACGATTCTCTCACGCGCAGCGCGGTCTGTTTCTTGAGATGAACGGAACATATCTGACGAACATCGATCAGTTGTATGTCACTCTGCGCGACGCGCGATGCGTCATCGCCGCCGACAGCGGACCCGGACATGTTGCGGCGCAACTCGGTGCGACGGTTCTGTCACTCTTCGGTCCGACGGACCCGAAGCGATGGGCGCCGATCGGGCCCGATGTGCATGTGCTTGCACCTTCATCACCCTCGAACATGACCTGGCTCGAACCCGAACGCGTGATCGCGGAGTTCAATCGAGTCATCGTGCTCAAATGACGACATTCACCATCTTGCCGGGAACGACGATGACTTTCTTGATCGGTTTGCCTGCGATCAATTCGGCGATCTTCGGTTCAGCCAGCGCGGCGGCTTCGATCGTCTTCGCGTCGGCGTTCGCGGCGACCGAAATCTTCGCGCGCATTTTGCCCTGAATCGAAACCGGCATCTCGACGACATCGTCTTTGAGCATCGATTCGAGATACTCGGGCCAAGGCGCGTACGCGATGCTCTTGGCGTTGCCGAGCCTGGTCCACAATTCTTCTGCGACATGCGGCGCGAACGGAGCGAGCACTCGCGCGAAGGCGCAGATCTGATCGTTCGTAAGCACCCCCGCACCCTTGTCCAGCGCGGTCGCCGCGTTCACGAATTCGATCATCGCGGCGATCGATGTGTTGAACGCGAGCTTTTCGATGTCGCCGCCGACTTTGGCGATCAGGCGGTGAAGTAACTTTTCAATCTTCTCATCTTGCGTTGTCGACACTTTCAGCGCACCGGTCGTTTCATCGATCATCAAACGCCAGACGCGCTGGAGGAATCGGTGGCAACCCGTGATATCACGCGGGTTCCACGGCTTGCTTGCATCAAGCGGCCCCATGTACATCTCGTAGAGCCTGAACGTATCGGCTCCGAACTCCGCAATGACATCATCAGGATTGATGACGTTCTTGTAGCGCTTGGACATCTTCGTCACCACGGGCGTGACGGGCTGACCGTTGACGATCTCGATGAACTTGCCTTCGGAGACTTCCTTGACTTCATCGACGGCGATGATGGTTTTGTCCGCGCGTTGATATGCGAAGCTCGTGATGAGACCTTGGTGAAAGAGTTTCTTGAACGGTTCGCGCGTGTGGACGAATCCGAGATCAAACAACACATTCTGCCAAAAGCGCGAATAGAGCAGATGCCCCACCGCGTGTTCACTGCCGCCGAGGTAGAGATCGACGCCGCGACCGCCCATCCAATATCGCTCGGCCTCTTCGCCGACGAATCGAGTGGCGTTGCGCGCATCGCAGTAACGAATCGCGTACCACGAACTACCGGCGCTGCCGGGCATCGTGTTGGCTTCGAGAGTGACGGGGGTCGACGGATCAAGCA
>JBKDPX010000254.1:0-4427 GCA_046342165.1 Phycisphaerales bacterium
TTCAACAGCTACGGCTCTCGCCGCGGCAACGATCGCATCATGACCCGCGGCACCTACGCGAACACGCGCATCAAGAACGCGCTCGCCAAGGATGCGGCCTCGGGCAAGATCAAGGAAGGCGGCTGGACGAAGGACATGTCCAAGTCCGGCGCGGGCAAGATCGATTTCATCTACAACGCGAGCGTGAACTACAAGAACGAGGGAACTCCGCTCGTGGTGCTTGGCGGCAAGGACTCCGGCATGGGTTCATCGCGCGACTGGGCCGCGAAGGGCACCTTGCTCCTGGGCGTGAAGGCCGTGATTTCGGAGAGCTTCGAGCGCATCCACCGCAGCAATCTGGTGGGCATGGGCGTTCTCCCGCTCAACTTCGCGGAAGGGCAGACCGCCGCGAGCCTCGGACTTTCGGGAGATGAGACCTTCGACATTCATCTCAACGTGAGCGCGGAAGGCCTGATCGAGCCGCGCTGTGAGATCAAGGTGACGGCGACGAAGACCGACGGCAAGAAGGTCGAGTTCATGACGCGATGCCGCATCGATACGCCCGTCGAAGCCGAGTACTACAAGAACGGCGGCGTGTTGCAGACGGTCTTGCGTCGACTGCTCAACGAGAGCCGCAAACCCGCGACAGTCTGAACAACGCTCATTTGAGTCGACTCCCGAGGCCCGCCGAACGCGGGCCTTGTTTGTTTTTCTCGGGTGTCTCGCCGCTCATTCAACACACAAGCCCCGAAAGGACGAAAAGACTCGGGCTTGCTTTCACTTTCGGAGTTTCAATGCTCGCATCGCTCCAATCCGGACTTTCACTGACCGACGCCGTGATCCTCGGACTCGTGGAAGGTATCACCGAGTATCTCCCTGTGAGTTCGACCGGGCATCTCATCCTCACGTCGTCATTGCTCGGCTTGAAAGAGCGCGTCCCCGAGCGCGCACTCGAGGATTTCGAGATCATCATCCAAGGCGGTGCCATTCTCGCCGTCGTCGGCTTGTATTGGCCGAACATGATCAAGATGCTCCGAGGAATCGTCGGGAAAGACAATCAAGGGTTTTCGCTCTTCATCAATCTCTGCATCGCGTTTCTGCCGTCCGCGCTGTTGGGAAAGTTGTTCGAAGATCAGATCCACGAATATTTGTTTCGGCCGATGTGGGTCGTCGTGGCGTTGATGCTCGGCGGGTTTTACATGATCGTCGTGCACGCTTGGCAGACCGGACGCATCGCGCCTCCGAAGTCATCACTCGCCGAGAAATCGATCTTCGATGTCACGCCGCGCGAAGCGCTGTTCATCGGAATGTTGCAGTGCGTCGCGCTCTGGCCCGGAACAAGTCGTGCGCTCATGACCATCACCGGCGGACTCTTTTGCGGGCTCAATCCGCGTCGTGCGGCGGAGTTTTCCTTCTTGCTCGGCTTGCCGACCCTTACCGCCGCGACGCTCTACAAACTTGCGAAGAACCTCCAACACGCGCACGAGACGTCGACTCCGAATCTCTTCGTTGAACTGGGCGCGATGAACTGTCTCATCGCGTGTATCGTCGCGGCGATCTCCGCGGCGGTGTCTGTGCGGTGGTTGGTCGGGTTCGTGTCCCGGGGAGGGCTGGCGAAACTCGGTTGGTATCGCATCGCGCTGTGTGTGACGCTGATGGTGCTGCTTGAAAGGGGTTTCGTGTCTTTCGGCAACAATGACTCTGAATCTCTCAATACCCGGTCCACCCATGTGGAACCCCTGACGAATCCGTGATTCATTCAGGGGAGGACTTCAGAACGGCGGCGATGATGCCGATAATTCGCGGTCAAACGCGGAGCCGTTCATGCCGTATCCACCCGACAAAGTCAATGTATTGCTCGTCGAAGGCATTCATCCCGTCGCCACCGAGATGTTTCGTGGCGAAGGCTTTGAAGTCACATCGCTCCCGAAGAGTCCTTCGCCCGACGAACTCAAAGCAATGCTTCGCGACACGCATGTGATCGGCATTCGCTCGAAAACGGAGTTGACCGCGGAGATTCTCGCCGCCGCCCCGAAGTTGGCGACTGTCGGTTGCTTTTGTATCGGAACAAATCAGGTCGACACGCGCTATGCGCGCCGAAGCGGTGTGCCCGTATTCAACAGTCCGTTCTCGAACACCCGCTCCGTCGCCGAACTCACGATCGCGGAGATCATCTGTCTTGAGCGTCGACTGACTGACAAGAACCGGCAGATGCACGAAGGCGTGTGGGATAAATCAGCCGAGGGTGCGCACGAAGTTCGCGGGATCACGCTCGGAATCATCGGGTACGGACACATCGGTTCGCAGGTCTCCGTGCTCGCGGAGGCGTTGGGAATGCGCGTGGTGTATTACGATGTGTTGCCGAAACTCGCCATGGGCAACGCTCGACCGATGCGCACGCTCAATGAAGTTTTGGAGATGGCGGATGTCATCACGCTTCACGTTCCCGCGACTCCTCAAACAGAAAAACTGATCAGCGCACCGCAGATCGCTCGTATGAAAAAAGGTGCGTACATCATCAACAACGCGCGTGGGAGCGTCGTCGATCTCGATGCACTCGCCGGTGCACTCAAGTCTGGTCAGCTCGGCGGCGCGGCATTGGATGTCTTCCCCGATGAGCCCGCAGGAAAGGGTGACACATTCAAATCCGCTGTGCAAGGATTGAATAATGTCATCCTCACGCCGCATGTGGGCGGTTCCACCGAGGAAGCACAGCAGACCATCGCCGAAGACGTCTGTTCGAAGATGATCAAGTTCCTGCGCGTCGGTTCTACGACGGGTGCTGTCAATGTGCCGGAAGTCGAACTGCCCGATCCGCCCCGAATTCCGTTGGCAAGTCCGAAGCTTCAGCCGCACCGCGTGCTGCACTTCCACCACAACGTCCCGGGCGTGCTCAGCAAGATGCACGGCGCCATCGCGGAACTCGGCGCCAATATCTCCGCCGAGTATCTGCGGACGCACGAGGATCTCGGTTACGTGGTGCTCGATGTCGATCCCACCGATGGCGTCGGAGTGCTTGAGCGACTTCGAACAATCCCAGAGACGATCCGCGTCCGGATGGTGTGGTGATCCATGGATCCCATCGTCGACGGTCGCGGCGGACCGGAACGCTCCGATGAGTGGTTCCTTACCAACGGACTCGGAGGTTTCGCTTCGGGTTCGACCTCCGCGATCGCCGACCGTCGGTATCACGCATGGCTCATCGCCGCGCTGAATCCGCCGGTGGGGCGGTTCACGACATTGAACTCCTGCGCCGAGCGCGTCGAGATTCGCCATGGGCGCATGAAAAGCGCATATGACATCTCCACACATCGATTCGCAAAGAGTGCGCTCAGCCCTGATGGCGTGACGCGACTGAAGTCGTTCTCGCATGATGTGGCCGCCTGCTGGTCGTATGCGACGCCTGAAGGTGTCACGATCACGCGTACATTGACGCTTGCGCGTCATATGAACGCCGCAGCGGTCGAGTACGCGGTGGAGGGGCTTCCCCGGGGCGCGACCGCGTCGATCACGATCTCACCGCTCGTCTCCATGCGCGACTTTCACGAGTTGCTCACCGACGAATCGTGTGCGAAGCACCCGCACAAGTTGGAACTGCATGCCCCGGATGAGGTCTTTATCCATCGTTTCGAAACGCGACTGCACCTCAAGGTCGATGGCGCGAGATTCGAGGCGACGACAGGGTTCTGGGAACGCTTTGAATACGCACGCGACGCCGCGCGCGGACAGGACTCACTCGAACGCTTGTACTGTCCCGGCAGATTCATCGTCGAACTGTCATCGGATCGTCCGGCTGTGCTTCGAGCGACGGTGGGGCATCAACTCGCCGCGATGAATCCTTCGCGAGCGCGCGAACTTGAGCGGCAACGCTTGGAAGTCATCGCGACGAAACTCTCCGCGATGTGCGGCATCGGTCCGGAGGCGTCATTCGCGCTGGCGAAGTCCGCCGATGATTTCATCGTTCGTCGCCGCGCGGGAGAGGGCCGGACATTCGCGTCGATCATCGCCGGATATCCATGGTTCAGCGACTGGGGACGCGACACGTGCATTTCGCTGCCGGGATTGCTGTTGCACACCGGAAGACACGAAGAGGCTTTCGAGTCTCTCTGCGCGTTCGGCGCACTCCGGAAGGATGGGTTGATTCCGAACTGCTTCGACAACGGCAGCGGCGTCCCCGAATACAACACCGTTGATGCGCCGCTGTGGTTCATTCAAGCATGCTGCTCGTACTTTGAAGCGACTGCGGATGTGAATCGAGTCGCCTCGGAACTACTGCCGGCGTGTCGTGACATCATCGCTGCGTATCTCCTCGGAACCCGAGATGGGATCGCAGTTGACCCCGAAGATGGCTTGGTCAAAGCCGGAGACCCGAACACACAGCTGACATGGATGGATGCGAGGCGCGATGGTGTGGTGTTCACGCCGAGACACGGCAAGCCCGTGGAGAT
>JBKDPX010000255.1:0-1170 GCA_046342165.1 Phycisphaerales bacterium
CTGCTTGATCGCATCGATATTCACGTCGAAGCACCTGCGGTCCCATGGAAGGAGCTGTCGCGCGGCGCGCGCGGCGGAGACTCCTCTTCACAAGCCTCTGAAATGCGAGGCGAGTCGACGTCATCCATGCGTGACAAAGTCCTACAAGCCCGGGAGTTTCAACGCAAGAGACAAGTCACGACGCCGAACTCCCGATTGTCAGGAAGACAACTGGATGATGTCGCGAGATTAGATGAGACCTCTCTTGCGGTGTTGGGACAAGCGATGTCGCAACTCGGTCTGTCCGCGAGAGCGTTCGACAAAATCCGGCGAGTATCACGAACGATCGCTGACATCGAAACGAGCGAACGAGTGCAGTTGCATCACGTGACCGAAGCGATCGCGTATCGATTGTTGGATCGGAAGTGAAGGAAGGCCGTGGGCCGGGGGCCATAGGCCGTTGTTGGTTTGGGTGGAAGGAAGGTGAACGAAGGTCAAGTGCGGGGGGCCGTGGGCCGTTGTTGGATTGGGTGGTGGAAGAAAGGTTGCGAAACACGACTCGTCTACGGCCTTCGGCCTCGGCACTATGGCCTTCACAACATCTCTACATTCCGAGTAAGCCCGATTTCCACGCTGCATAGACCACCGGCGGTATCAAAAGCACACTCAGGATGTCCAGAAGGAATCCGGCGCGCATCATTTGACGGACGGAGACGCGGCCGGTCTGGAAGACAAGTGCGTTGCCCGCTGTACCCGCGGGAAGCATGAAGCCGAGGCTCGCGGATAAAGCCAAGGTAACAAGTAGCAGTATGGGTGGAATCTCAAGACCTTTGGCGATCGCACTGACGATCGGCATTCCCATCGCCACCAAAGCCGTGTTGTTTGAAAACTCGGTAAGAAACACCGCCGCGAAGCTCACGGCGAACATCACGCCGAGGACATGAACGCCTTGCAGTCCTTCGCCTGCGACGGCGATACTCGCGGCAAGACCAGAAGACTCGATTCCGGCGGCAAGACTCAATCCGCCGCCGAAGAGAAACCAGATCCCCCAAGGCACTCGCGCCGCTGTACGCCACGTCAAAATCGGCTCACTTCCGACACCGCCAGAAGGCACGAGCGCGAGCAGAAACACCGCCGCCATCACAATCACCGCATCATTCACTTTGTGTAATGAGCCGCAGAGCCACGCGA
>JBKDPX010000256.1:0-3712 GCA_046342165.1 Phycisphaerales bacterium
CGACCATGAGCGCCAAGCCCGTCATGAGCGATCCCGCCGTGAATCCGTTGCGGTACGGCGTTCGCAGCATCGAGCGCTCAAGCAGTTTCGGCGGCAATCGAAGAACCCGTGACACAATTCCCGCTGCGAACTTCGCGGCGAGCGCCGTCACCGGAACCGAAAGCAGGAACCAACCGGTGAACAGCGCGGGAACGCCGACGATCGCGTAGGTCCAAAATGTCCGCTGACCGTCGGAGATCATGGTGATGATCGCCGCTTGAATGGCGATCAAGATCAGTCCCGCGATCGTGATCTTCACCACATGTGCGCGCTTCACGCCCTTGCCTCGAGAAGCGATCGCCTCCAGCGGAGAAACCGTCGTCGCGCGCCACGCGGGGAACGCCGCGCCGATCAAGCCCGACATCACCGCGCCGCCGACGGCGACGGTGATCATGTTCCACGTCCACATGAACTTCACGTCGAGTTGCGTTTTCAGCAACTCAACGAGCGCCCACGCAAGACCGAGTCCCATCGGAACGCCGACGATCGCGCCGAGCAGTCCGACGATGAATCCGCCGACAAGCTGTCCTTCCGCAAGTTGCCACCTCGTCGCGCCGATCGCTCGCAACACGCCCAACTCGCGCGTGCGCTCCGTCACGCCGGTCGTCATGCCCGTCATGATGATGAAGCTTGATGCGAGAAATCCGAGCACGCTCGCGAGCAATACACCGAGCCTGCTCGCATCCATGTTGCGATCCAGTCCCGCCGTCACCTTGCTCGTCGTCTGCACCAAAAAATCCGACCCGAGTCTCGCGCTCGCCTCTTTCACAAACGCTTCCGGCTCAACCCCTCGCTTGAGCGTGATATCGATCTGATCCACGCTTCCCGCACCGCCCTCACCCATGATCATGTTCAGCGTCTCAAGCGTCATATACGCCTGCGCCCTTCCGCCCAGCGGCGGACTCTGCGCGATGCCGACGATCGTCAACTCCACCGGCGGTTTGCCGATTCCCTTCAGGCCCGGCATGTTGAATGTCGTACCCATCGACTTGATCACACGCAGCGCGCGCGCCGGATTCGAAACAATCGCGGACACATTCATGGGCGGCAATGCCTGACGCACCACGCTCACGCGCTCGCCGATACGAACACCGACGCGATCGTTCAACTCCTCCGCTTGATCAGCCGCGATCAACTTCTCGGGCAGTGTCGGAAGCTCCGTTTCGAATACACGCGCGGCATTCACACCCACGCGCACACTCGCCCCCTTGAATTTGCGATCCTTCAACGCGCGCATGCTCAACTGTGACGCCAACTGCGCGTCGGTCACGATCTCCCCCGCCGCCGTCGCCTGCCGACCCGCGATCAACGCCGTCGCGGCGCCTCCTCCCGAACGCGCGTTCGCCGCGGCATTCGCGATCAGCTTCTTGGGTTCACGCACCCAAGCGCCGTCACGCTCGATCAGCGCTTCGCGCTCCGCCGAAAGCGTGATCGCGCTTTGCAACCGCCCCTCGGCGATTTCAACATCATTCCATGATTTGACGTCATCCAATACATCAACATCGAACACGCGGCCGCCGGTCGCGGCGCGCACGCGCACATCGGCGGTACCGACCGTCGCCTCGACCTGCCCGACGATCGCACCGGTGACGGCCTCGAGCGCGCCGGTGATGCCGACAACCAGTGCGCACGAAAACGCGACCACCGCGACAAGCAGTGCCGTACGACTACGACGCGCGGACAAGTTCTTGATAGCGAGCCGCCACTGAGGCCGCATCGAGACCCTCCGTCGAAAATTCCGCGGTCACTTTGCCGTCACGAAGCACGAACACCGTCTCACAGTGCGAAGCCGCCGCGGGTTCGTGCGTCACCATGAGCACGATCATTCCGCGTTCGATCGCGATCTCTTTCAACAGCGACCACAGTTTGCGACTCGATTCCGAGTCCAGATTCCCCGTGGGTTCATCCGCAAGCAACACCGCGGGATTGAACATCAACGCGCGTGCGATCGCGACGCGCTGCTGCTCGCCGCCCGACAATGCGTCGGGACGATGGTGCATGCGATCCGCGAGTCCGAGTCTCGACAGCAACTCCGTGCTGCGTGGACGCAACAACGACTCCGCATCTCCGCCCATCACGCCCGGCAGTTCGACGTTCTCAACCGCAGACAACGTGGGAATGAGATTGAACTGCTGAAACACGATGCCGATGTCGCGGCGTCGGAAGTTCGTCGCCTCGCGCTCGCTCATCGAGTGCAACGCGCGCCCCGCGATGATCAATTCGCCCGAGTCCGGCGCGTCCAGCGCGCCCAGCAAATGCAACAACGTCGACTTGCCGCTGCCGGACTGACCCATGATGGCGAAAAATCCGGGACGATCGACAGTCAGCGTCGCCCCTCGAAGCGCAGGAACACGCTCATCGCCCATCAGGTACGACTTGTGCACATCAATGCACCGGATCGACGCCTGTTGTGTCTCGTTCAACTTCAACGCACGACTCTCCCCGCGCCGGAACACCGGCCGATTCCATCAGGGAATCAGGGGTGCTGCGCGTCGTATGCCTTCGAGTCCATCAAGCTGGACATGCCCGCCTTGTCCGAAACCTTGATCTTCACGAGCCAACCCTCGCCGAAGCTGTCCGTATTGAGAATCGACGGATCGCTGACGACCTTCGAATTGACCTCGATGATTTCGCCCGCCACCGCGCTGTAGATGTCGCTGGTGGTCTTGACGCTCTCAACTTCACCGATCGTGCCACCGGCCGCGAACTTGAAGCCCGGCTTCTTCATTTCCACGGACGTGACATCCGTCAACTGGTCGACCGCGAACTTCGTCAGTCCGAGCGTCAGGGTGTCCCCGTCGAACTTATGCCATTCGTGCGAGGCGGAATACATGCGGTCGGAAGGATTGGCCATTGCTTTTCTCTCGGGGCTAAGGGTGAAATTGGAGTGAGCATTCTTGCCTCGCTCGGGGCGTTTCACAAGTACGCCCCTTCCTACCGTGACTCGCTTCATCGTCCGCGGCATCTCCACACTCGGTTCGATATCCGTTCGCAGCACCTCCTCCACCGGGACCGACTGCGAAATGAGCCTTCTTCGCCCTTCATCCGTCTTCTTTTCACCGAATCGCCGCCCAAACTCCGATGTACTCGCCTGAAACGCCCCTTTCGGGCGGCCCGATGACCCTCACATGCTCCTAACACTCTTCGCATCTTGCCTCAAGTCGTTGCTGCTCCCCGCCGGGAAGGGCAAGAAAGCTCAGATCGACCTGCTCGATCTCCCAAGCTTCGTGAAAGGAACGCTCGGGCTCGGCGGCATCAACCTGTCGACCGATCTGCTCGTCGGCTCCGATCGACAAAGGCTCGAAAAGATCCGGGATCGCACCGATCGCGCCGGTTGCTCTTGCCTTTTGTTGGTCGAGGGCGAACCGCAGAATTTCGGCGAAAAGGCCGCAGCCGCGGCAGCCACCGAACGCATGCGCCGCGTGATCGAAGCCGCGCACATCCTTGGTTGCTCCGCCGCTTCATTGAAAATCACGGCACCGGACACCGACGAGTCGCTCCTTTATGTCGCCCAGCGCCTCAAACCGATCGTCGAACTCGCCGAAAAGCGCGATCTCAACCTTTTGGTCTCGCCGATGGACGGCCTCACCGCTCGTCCTGAACGCGTGACGGATCTACTCAAGAAAATCGGCGGCTTTCGAATCGGAACGCTCCCGGACTTTCAGTCCGCCGC
>JBKDPX010000257.1:0-1543 GCA_046342165.1 Phycisphaerales bacterium
CATGGATAGTGCAGGGTTGAAACCCCGTCGACTTATTCTCACGCATACCCATGTCGACCATATCGCCGGTGTAGCTGAGTTTCGAAGGCGATTCCCCGGAGTGCCCGTCCTTGTCCATGAAGCGGAGGCCGGCTTTCTCTCAGCACCCGAGTTGAATCTGAGCATCGCTCTCGGGAAGCCGATCTCAATCGGCGAAGCGGACACCTTCTTGCATCATGACGATGAATTGATCTTGAGCGGCGAGAAATGGCGCGTGATTCACGTGCCGGGACACAGTCCGGGGAGCATCGCGTTGTACAACGCAAAGGACTCCGTGGTCATCGCAGGCGATGCGCTTTTCGCAGGAAGCATCGGTCGAACCGACTTTCCTACGAGCGACCACGAAACGCTCATCGAATCGATTCGAGAGCGGCTCTATGTGCTTCCGGATGCCACAACCGTGCTACCCGGACACGGACCACAGACGACAATCGGGCGAGAAGCTGTATCGAACCCGTTCGTGCGGCGCTGATCACTCGACCGATTTCAGGCCGAAACACCGTCGCCATGTCGAGAGTTGCCCAAGGTGCATGCTGACATGCGCCACCAGCAAGAAGTTCAGCATACAACCGAGATTCGGAAAGCTCGCTCGCAGGCGCTCTTCCGCAGGAGGAACAAGCAGCTGATCCTGCGATACTGAGGCCAGCTTCTCGAAGGCGTACTCCGAACCACGAAAAAAGCGCTCTTTCGTCTCAGAAAACGCCGGATAGATATTCCCATCCCGATCATCGCGGCATTCAACGCCTGCGCTGAACAACGCTTCCCAACCTTCGGGAGCCTTTATCGCCGATCCGTCCAATCCCGCCCGCTCCAACATACGGGCCGGATACAGCGAGAGGTGGCCGAAGATAAATGTCGCATGGTTGCAGTCGATCACCACACCATCTCGGCCGAGAGGCTTGCGCGCAGCGAAATCGGATTCAATGCCGGCGGTAAGTTTTTCCGCACGCCCATGAAGTCGGCGTGCGCCCTGAATGAAAAAGTCGATGGTGTTCATGATCGATGGATTTCAGAAGGGAATGTCCGAGTCGGGCACAACGGAAGGGCCGTCGGACTGCCGCGAGGAACCGCCTGAGTTGCCACGAGACGCACTCGGAGCGGCGCCTGCCCCGCGGGAGTAACCGCCGCCACCCTCACCGCCACCGGAAGATCCACCGACAAAGAAGAAGTTCTCAATCACGACGCTCATCTTGGAGCGATTGGCGCCTGATTCTTTGTCCTGCCAGGTATCGAGCTTCAAACGACCCTCGATCATGATCGGCTTGCCCTTGGAGAAATACTGCGCGATCACTTCAGCCGTGCGTCCCCAAGCTTCGCAATCAACGAAGGTGACCTCTTCGCGCTTCTCGCCATCGGGCGTCTTCCAGGAACGATTCAGCGCGAGGCCGATCGTCGCAACCGCCTGATTCGATTGAATGTGCTTCAATTCGATATCGCGGGTGATGTTGCCCATCAACATGACTTTGTTCAGACTGTTCGCCATCGTGTGCTCCCTCCTCAAAAG
>JBKDPX010000258.1:0-1951 GCA_046342165.1 Phycisphaerales bacterium
CACGCCGTAGTGATACTTCAGCTTCTGCTTCTCGTTGAGACGAATGCCGTAGTCGCGCATACGACGGCCGCGATAGCCGTGCATGCCCGGGAACGTGAGCTGGCGCTTGCTGGTGTGCTTGGGGGTGTCCACGATGGGAACGCCCACGCGACGCGACAACTTCAGCTTCGGACCGGTGTAACGAGCCATTTCAAACCTCCGTCTCCGATCGATCATTCGATCGGGTGGTCACCTTGGCGACCGATTGCGACCCTAAACCGAGACTTCGGGGGGTCAATCCGGGAACATGCGACTCGGACACTCCGAATCGCGGGTCGAAAGTAAAGGCTGACTCCCACTCCGAAGCAAGCCCCTACCCAATCGAATCTTCTATTTTGTTCGTTTTTTGATAGGTATCCAAGACTTGAAAACACCAGTTTCGGAACGCCTCGGCGCGTTCGGAACTCTCGAAGTCCATCACGCGAATGCTCTCGCCATCCGTCAGTTTCAACTCCACCACGTGAAGGGGGACCGGGCCTCCCTTGGCTCGCCGAACCAGTGTCTCAAACGACACGAACTCGGCGACATGATCAAACGGGATCGCTCGTCGCCCGTTCGCGCCTGTTTGACTTGGGATCTCGATCACCTGCGACTCGCCGTCGAACACCATGAGTTTGGACGGCTTGAGTCGCAAGCGCCGCCCCCACCGCTCCATGCGGACGGCGACGAAGAACGTCATGCACCAACTCAGGATCAATGCACCAAGAACCGTGACATCCGAAATGAGTCCGAATGCGCCTGAAAGCAAGAAGCACGCGGCGCCGACCGGTGCGCCGATCAAGCCTCCAATAAGCATCGGTTCTAACTTTGAAAGACTCACTCCCGTAAGCGGCGGGGAATCGATCACCTCGAGACCGACGATGGTGTTCGCGGGGTAGGGCTTGCGCTTGATCAGCAAACCGCGAAGCATGAATATCCCGCCGGCGCACACCGCCATCGCGATCGACGGAGGCCCGAAATCTTCGAAACTCACGCCGCGAATCAATACCGACTCCGCGGGTTCGGATCGATTCACATACACGGTCGCGGCGGATCCGGCGGGAAAGCGCCGCGCGAGTTCATGCGCACCGCCGGGCTTCCACATCGAGAAGGTGATTCGGTCTGATGCGTACCCGCACGCCCCATACTCATAGCGATATCGAACGGACCACGAATATGAAGTTCCGCCTTTGCTCGTTCGACGCGAGATCACGTCAGACTTTTCGATCGTGCCTTGAACGTCGACGAAATCAGAGGTTTTCAACTGTCTCCACATGCCATGGAGCGCGAAGCCGTGCGCGACAAGTCCCGCGAATGTCCACCCGACCGCGATGATCGTGACCACGATCATGCCGAACTTTCGCACCGAATTCCGGTTCATGCTGAACTCCCGGTCAAGGACTCATGCGTTTTCGGAGCACGCGCAACAAGGTATCGGGGTCAAGATACTTCTCCGGCGGCCTGAAGTACACCTCGAACGGCATTCCGGGTTCCTTGGGATCAAGCACGCGAATCGTGGCTTCCTTCGCAACGCTCGAACCCTCGGGAACGCGCGCCAACATCGCCGCCAGCGGCGCAGGTTCGTTCGTAAAGAAGATGACATCCTTCTCGCGCACCGTGATGTTGCGCACCTTCAATTCAAGCGCGCGAACTCTCAGTTCGCACAGATCAAACAGCCTGTAACTCGCGCGGGGGGGATCGCCGTACGCCGCGGCGAGGTCCGTGCGCACCGCCTGCAATTGCTCCATGGTGGATGCGAAAGCGAGTCTGCGGTACGCCTCAAGGCGGCGTTGTTCACTCGGGATGTACGCGCGCGGAATACTCGCGGAGAGTCCGATCTCGATCGCGACCGAACTGGAGTTCTGCGCCCGAGGCTCGTTCTTCAACTCATGAACGGCGTCATCGAGGAGTCGACAGTACATCTCGTATCCGA
>JBKDPX010000259.1:0-5369 GCA_046342165.1 Phycisphaerales bacterium
TTGACGGAACGACGGTTCGAAGGTGGATCTATCCGACTCGTCCCGGCGGCGAAGCGACCCTGCTGTATGAAATCATCGGAGGCGGGCACACTTGGCCCGGAACAGAAGCCCCTGTCGGCTTCATCGGTCGGACGACTAAGGACATCAGCGCCAACGATGTGATGTGGGAGTTTTTCAAGGGAGAGAAGATCCCGACTCCATAGATCGCTGGAAAGGCCCCTGATGAAGCGATCCTGAAAGCGGGCGAAGGGGATCGAACCCTCGACTTTCGCGTTGGGAACGCGACGTTCTACCGCTGAACTACACCCGCGGAACCTCATCATACCCAATTGGTTGCGGCTTCGACAAGCTAATTTGGTGTCCCGTCATCCACACCGACACCCCCGCATCGGCCTACTCTATCAAATGCCCACCCAGTCAGGCTCATCCGATTCTCCGCGTCGGCCAATCGCGTCCGAATTTTCGAGGGGAGCGCCGACCATCGCGCTCGCTTCCTTGGGCGAATCCTCCACTGACACCGAATACTACAGTCCGATCCCCGAGGGCTATCAGCGCGGAATGCACAAGTATGTCATTGTGCTCGGCACCGTCATGTCCGGACTCGGAAAGGGCATCTTTTCCTCCAGCGTCGCCAAGATCCTCAAAGATAAGGGACTGGTCGTCGCACCGATCAAAATGGAGGGGTATCTCAATATCGACTCCGGCACATTGAATCCCTATCGCCACGGCGAAGTCTTCGTGCTCGATGACGGCACCGAGTGCGACATGGACCTCGGCACCTACGAGCGATTGCTCGACCAAAATCTCAATCGCGGCAATTTCACCACCTCCGGCCAATTGTTCAGCGAGATTCTCGATCGCGAACGCCGCGGCGGCTATCTCGGACGCGATGTTCAGATGATCCCGCACGTCACCGGTGAAGTGAAGCGAAAGCTGCGTGAACTCGCGGTGCGGGGCGACGGAAAGCGTCCGGCGGATGTTGTCTTCGTCGAGGTTGGCGGTACCGTCGGCGACTACGAAAATGGCTTCTATATCGAAGCGCTTCGCGAACTCGCATTCGAAGAGGGCCCGAACTCCTGCTGCTTTGTCGCGTTGACGTACATCATCGAACCCCCTGCGCTGGGCGAGCAAAAAAGCAAGGCTGCGCAACTTGGTATCAAACGATTGATGGAAGCGGGCATTCAGCCGCACATGATCGCATGTCGTGCGGAGCATCCCTGCTCTGAGAAGGTGATGCAGAAGATCGCGATGTTCAGTAACGTGCCGCCACGCCGCGTTTTCTCGATGCACGATCGGGAGAGCATCTACACCATCCCCGACGAAATGCGTCAGGAAGGGCTCGATCGCGAGATCTTGTCCATCCTGTCCATGCACGATCGCGTTGACGCCAGTGCCGAGGACCGGCATCGTGAGCGCTGGATGGGATTCGTCCGTCGATTGACCGCGCCCAAAGTACGAGAAGTGAACATCGGAATCGCAGGCAAGTATGCGAATCTCAGAGATGCGTACGCATCGATCGATAAAGCGATCGAGCACTGCTCCGCGCATCTCGGCGCGAACATCGAACTCAATTGGATCGATACGACGGAGATTCACTACTCGAACGTCGAACAACGTCTCGCAGGTCTTGATGGAGTCATCGTGCCGGGTGGTTTCGGCAGTCGTGGTGTCGAGGGCAAGATCGCGTGCGTCCGCCATTGTCGCGAGCGAGGAGTGCCTTATCTCGGAATCTGTCTGGGGTTCCAAGTTGCGGTGATCGAGTTCGCTCGAAATGTTCTTGGCCTTAAGGGTGCCAATTCAACCGAGTTCCAGGCGGACTGCGCGGATCCGGTGATCAGTGAGCTGCCCGAGCAAAAGAAGATCGAAGGGCTCGGCGGAACCATGCGACTGGGCGCTCAGGATGTGATGCTCACACCCGGCAGCATCGCGCATCACATCTACGGACAGGCGGAATCTGTTCGCGAACGATTCCGTCATCGATATGAAGTGGATCCCTCCTACATCGAGCGTCTTGAAAACGCCGGACTCGTCTTCTCGGGTAGGCATCCCACCCGCCCGATCATGCAGTTCCTTGAACTCAAGCCTCCGACCGGTTCATCACATGGCGGACCGACTCATCCGTTCTTCATCGGCGCTCAGTTCCACCCCGAACTCACGAGCAGGCCATTGCGCCCCCAGCCGATGTTCATGGGACTCGTCGCGGCAGCGCTCTGGCGACGACACGGTTCGATGATCGACTCCAAGGATCCGTACCTGCCCGAGATCTCTCGCTGGGTGACGGCTGACTCCATCAAATTCAGATCCGGCGCAACCGTCTGATTCGCTGGAAAAACGCGAGCGGCCGGCAGAACCCGCACACGCTGCGAATTCGCCGACCGCTCCGCTTGCAGAGGCTCGGTTCAACCCGCCTTGGCGGGTTCGTTCCCGCTGGGCGCGGGTTTCAGAAGAGACGCGATCACTCCAACGCACAAGATGCCCACGACGACTCCGAGCGAAACACCTGTGTCGATCTTGAACTTCGTGTGCACCAAGAGCATCTTGACGCCCACGAACAGCAGAATCGCCACCAAGCTCGGCTTGAGATAGCGGAACTTGCCCATCATGCTCGCGAGACAGAAGTAGAGCGAGCGCAGGCCGAGAATCGCGAAGATGTTGGACGTGAACACCAGGAACGGATCAGCGGTAATCGCAAAGATCGCCGGGATCGAATCAACAGCGAAGATCAAGTCTGTGAACTCGACCACGACCAGTGCAAGGAACAACGGGGTGGCCATCCGTATTCCATTGACCCGCGTGAAAAACTTCTCCCCATCGAGTTGATCGCTGATGGGCACAAACTTCTTGACGAGTCTCACGACCGGGTTCTTTGCGGGATCGATCTGTTCGTCACCCGCGAACGCCATTTTGATGCCGGTGAGGATCAAAAAACCGCAGAACACGTAAATGATCCAGTCGAACTCTCGTATGAGTTGCGCACCCAAAGCGATCATCGCGCCGCGCATCAGGAGCGCTCCGATGATTCCCCAGAACAACACGCGATGTTGATACAGCGCGGGGATCGCGAAGTAACTGAATACGATGGCGATCACGAAGACATTGTCCATCGCGAGGCTCTTCTCAACCAGATAACCCGCGAGGTACAGTTTCGAAGCTTCGAAGCCGGAGACGTCTCGGACGGTCCCATCGAGCTGGGGTACCGCTTGGCCGATCCCGAGCCAATGGTTCTCGTAGGCGAAATAGATCAGGACATTGAAGGCGAGCGCGGCCACCACCCAAACAACGGTCCAGCCGAGCGCTTCCTTCATCGAGATGACGTGGGTCTTCCGATGGAAGACTCCAAGATCAAGTACGAGGAACACCGCGACCAGCGCGAGAAATCCTGCGTACATCCAAAACATCGGAGACACGGAATCGACGATCGGTAGCATGCCTAGCAAGGGAATCTCCTCTGCGAATGGTTGAAGATACGAATCGAGGTCCTGCTGAACAAATAGAAATGAAACTCTTGTCCTATAGATTGTTTCTATATACGATGCGGGCATGGAATCTCTGAATTACCAACACCTCAAGTACTTCTGGGCCGTTGCAAGGTTCGGCTCAATATCCGAAGCCTCGCGGCAACTGCACCTGTCTCAGCCGACTGTCAGCGCACAGATCAAAACACTGGAGGATTCCCTCGGTAGACGCCTTTTCGAGCGTGTCGGTCGAGGGATCGCGCTGACTGAAGATGGGACGGAAGTATTCCGGTACGCGGAGGCGATCTTTTCTCTCGGGCAGGAGCTCACAGACTCCCTTCGGAGTGATAGCTTCAGAAAAGTGCAGATCCTCAATGTCGGTGTCGCCGACGTCGTTCCCAAGTTGATCGTTCATCGAATTCTCAAGCCCGCACTCGAAGGACCGGCTTCGATGAAGATCAACTGCATCGAGGGAAAGACGCATGAGCTTCTCGCGCGACTTAGCGTGCATGAACTTGATGTGGTGCTGACCGATAGTCCGGTCCCGCCCTATGTCAGCGTGAAAGCGTACAGCCATGAACTCGGAAGAAGCGGAGTGTCGCTGTACGCTTCGCCGGGAATCGTCGCGAGACATCGGCGCGGATTTCCGCAGTCACTGAATGACGCTCCGATGCTCTTGCCGGCGGAGGGATCGATTTCTCGTAGATTGCTCGATCAGTGGTTCAGCCAGCGCGCGATTCGTCCGCGTGTCATCGCCGAGTTTGCTGACAGCGCGTTGCTCAAGGTTTTCGGCCAAGCCGGCGCCGGAATCTTCGCCGCGCCCAGTGTCATTGATCGTGAAATCACCGGACAGTACGGCGTGAAGCGTCTGGCATCCCTCGAAGGAATGTCGGAGACCTTTTATGCGATCTCCGTGGAGCGCAAGGTTCGACATCCGGGAGTCGCACTGATTACAACCAACGCACGCGAGCGCATCTTTCAATCTGATTGAACGGACGCCGATCCGCTTTTTCTCGCGGCAGCGAGAATCCTTCCGTGCGCCGTTGCGCTGAGATCGGCTGTGATTCTCTCAACAACCATCATGTTGCGATCGATCAGATATGTCACACGTCTCGTGAATCCCGGTATGCGTATGCCGAACATTCGACCCGCATAGGCGGAGATCACCTTTCGAGTCGGGTCTGACAGCAAGACGTACGGCAGTTGATACGTTGAAACAAAACGCTGATGTTCGGCCACGGTTTGCGGACTCACGCCGAACACCCGCAGGCCGGCCCCGGCGAGCTGTGCGTGCATGTCTCGGAACATGCATGCCTCGGCTGTGCATATCGGCGTGAAGTCTCTGGGGTAGAAGAAGAGCACGATCGGGCTCGATGCGACTTCCTTCGAAAGCGTGAACGACCCGCCGTCGTGCCGATCGAGTGTAAAGTCCGGTGCATGTTCGCCCTGAGGAACCATGTTCAAGCATATCGACCTTGTGGTACGCTTGATGCATGAGCGGACTTCAACCCACTGCCACTTGTGAGCGTCTTCGTCCTTTCGGTACTTCCATCTTCGCTGAAATGACCGCTCTGGCGAATGAGCATAAGGCGATCAATCTTGCGCAGGGATTCCCCGATTTCGATGGGCCTCACATCGCCAAAGCAGCGGCAATCGATGCCATTCAATCGGGACACTCGCAATATGCGCGGATGTTCGGTGTGCCGGTTCTGAATGAGTCTGTTTCTGCCGCCTTCAAGAACTCCTCGGGATTGAGCTTCGATCCTGATCGGGAGATCACGGTGACCAGTGGTTGCACGGAGGCACTTGCCGCGACGATTCTCGGCCTCTTGAATCCCGGTGATGAAATCATTCTGTTTGAACCCTTCTACGACTCCTACCGCGCGTGTGTGGCGATGTCGGGCGCTACCGCTC
>JBKDPX010000260.1:0-3842 GCA_046342165.1 Phycisphaerales bacterium
GGCATGATGCTTCCGGTGGATCGGCTTGTCACTCGCATCTACGGCTTCACTTCCATGCATGCGTTCAGCACGGACACGCCACTTGCGATGCTTCATCCGAATCTCGATGAAGCCGGTTCGGCGCAACGAATGACATTCGGCAACGGCAAGAACCGCAACACCATGAAGCCGGGTGATGCGCAACTCATCGGACGCTACACCGTGGGTGAAGGCAAGGATCTCGAGCCGACGCTTCTCTTCCGCGACAAGTGGAATAACGGTTCGCAGAATGCGAAAGATCCCGCGAATGAAACGTTCCTCAAAGGAACCTACATCGACGGCTACGTCCTGAAATTCGGGGCCGGCGCGAAAGATCGTGGCGATGGCAAGGTCGTTGTCGGTGCGGGACAGGTCCGCCTGGTGATCGCCGATGCTGAAGACAGCTACTTCACGACCGTCTATCCGATCGCTGCTGTCTGCCAGGCTGATGCCGCAACCGCCCAGGATGCACGCTTCCGATTCGACGGCCAAGATGTGTTCCTCGCGTCAGCGGGCGGCGCAGCCGAATCCGTGTTCGGATTCGAGTTTCCCGTCCCGGCGGGCTATCGCCCTGTCGCTCTCTATGTGAAGAATGTGCGTTTCATGTTGCGAGATGCGGACAATGTGGTGATAGAGCCCAAGCTCGGCGCCTACGGCAATACGGCGGCCCGGGACTCCGCGATCGCATCGAAGCGATACGCGGGAGGGGGATCTGCCGGCGTCAAGGACGCCGCGCCGCTGGATACCTCAAAGGAAGCCAAAGCCGGCGATGGACGACCGCTTCAGGCGAACAACCTGCCGACCATTCCCGGATTCCAAGCGAGCAATCGCATGCGCCCCACGCTGCAAAAGGGCACCACCGGCGCAGACCTCACGATCGATGAGTCCAATGTCATCATCGACGGTCGCTCGAAAATCTCGAAGGAAGTCGTGTCGAAAGCCAGCACGGAGAAGTCGCTTCGCATCGAGAAGTTCGGCAATTCCGCTGACACCGTGATCGTGCAACTTGAAGTCGGTCCCGGTACTCCGTTCAGTCTGCTGGGACCCGTGTCTTCCACCCTCGACGCCGCGATGGCCCCCTGCCTGCGCGACTCGAATGACACGCTGTACTACCCGGTTGGATGGATCTATAACGACGACATCCTGTACGACGTTCGCTTCACGCCGGGTCAGCCGATCATGTCGATCGAAGAACTTGGCAAGGAAGGCGTCCGCCCCACGCGCAGCCGTCAGGATCAGAAACTGATCCTCCTCTATCAGGTCAGCAAGGGCGTGACGCTGACTCGATTCACGATCGGCGACAAGAACGGCCACACTTCGATTTGTGTGTTCGATCCGCCGATTCCGCTGCTCATTGAACAGAAGTGATCGAAACTTGTATGTCAATAAAGAAGGCCGTCCGCAAAGGACGGCCTTCTTTCTATTCAAACTCTGAGGGAAGGCTCAGTCAGCCTTCTTCTTGCCGCCGGACTTCTTCGCGGGCTTCGCATCCGCTGCCGGAGCATCGGAGGAAGTGGCTGCGGACTTGTCGCCGCTGCCGAAGCCCTTGGGCTTGTCGCTGAGCGCCTTCGCGATCGCTTCGTCGAGCGCGTTGCGGCGAGCCGCGCGGCGTTCTTCCATGCGATCACGCGGATCGCTGCGATCATCCTCGGCGGCCGCGACCTCGGGCTCATCCTTCTTGGACTGATCCAGCTCACGATCCGGCTTCACATGAACCTTGACAACGGCGTCGAGATCGCTGTCGAGCTTGACGTGAACATCGAAGCTGTCAATGCGCTTGATCGTCGCGCCAATGCGCACTTCGCGCGGCTTCACAACGAAGCCCTGTGTGCCCAACGCCGCAGCGATGTCCTGCTGAGACACCGCGCCGTAGAGGATGCCCTGATCGTTGCAGGAACGCACGAGGGTGATCTCGACGCCCTTAAGCTTGGAGGTGGTCTCCTCGCGGTTCTTGCGAAGCTGGGCGAGTTCCTTCTGGGCCTCGGCGCGCTTGGACGCCAGTGATGCCACGAGTTCGTCGCTCGGGGTGGTGGCGAGGTTACGCGGAAGGAGGAAGTTGCGGGCGTAGCCAATGCGCACATTGACGACATCACCGACGATTCCGAGGGAATCGACATTCTCGACCAACAACAGTTTGACAGATTTAGCCATAGCTAACGCTGTCCTTTCCGGCCCGGGACGAACCTCGGACGGCCAAAGAGTTAGGAGCCGCGTTGATGGTTCGCCACATGCGAACCCGCGACCCCAGCGGGGTTGAGATATTAGGCACCGGCCGCCACTCAATTCCACCTCATCCTAACCCGAACCGACCACGGGATCGTCGGGAGCGTTGAAACGGAATCTGATCTGCTACCCTTTGGCCTTATGACCGCTCAATCCGCCATGTCAGAACCCGGAACCCAACCGTTTCATATCGCAGGGCGCTCCTTCCACAGCCGATTGTTCGTCGGAACGGGGAAGTACAAGACCTACGAATTGATGCGGGACAGCCTCGACGCCAGTGGCGCTGAAGTCGTGACCGTCGCGGTTCGACGGGAGCGTCTGATCAACGAACAGGGCCGCAGCCTGCTTGAGTTCATCGACACCAAGCGATACACGATCCTTCCGAACACCGCCGGGTGCTTCAATGTTGAGGATGCCGTGCGGGTCGCCTTGCTGGGTCGTGATTTACTCGATCAACTCGGCAACCCCGGGGCCGACTGGGTGAAGCTTGAGGTACTCGGGGATAAGAAGACTTTGCTTCCTGATCCGCAGGGAACTGTGGAAGCGACGAAGATTCTGGTGAAGGAAGGATTGAAGGTTCTTGCATACTCGAGCGATGACCCCATCGCCGCAGTGCGCATCAAAGAAGCCGGCGCGACAAGCGTGATGCCTGCGGGAAGCCCCATCGGCAGCGGTCAGGGCGTGCTCAATCGCAACAACATTCTGTTATGCCTCGAACTCCTGAAACAAGGTGATGCGGCGTATCCCGTGATCGTCGATGCCGGCGTGGGCAGTGCAAGCGATGTTTCGCTTGCGATGGAACTCGGCGCGGATGGCGTACTGCTGAACACGGCGATCGCTCATGCCAAGGATCCCGTCATGATGGCGCACGCGATGAGGCATGGCTGTACCGGCGGCCGCCAGTCGTACCTCGCAGGTCGCATCCCGAAGAAACTCTACGCGACGGCAAGTAGTCCTTGGGAAGGCACGATTTCATACATCCCCGGCGAGTAAACCTCTCGATGGCGAAACAACATCCAACGACGGCGCCCACGACCTCGACAGTCCGGTTGATCACCGCAGGATCGATGCTCGCGGTCGCATTCGTGGCGAGTGGAATGCTGGTCCTCCACCACTTCGGTTCCATCTCCATGCCGGGCTGCGGCGTGAGAAGCGCATGCGATCTCGCGGCAAAGAGCGCTTACGGAAAGATCGGCGCACTTCCGGTGTCTTGGATCGGCTTCGCATACTTCCTCGCACTCAGCGTCGTGTGGTGGACATCGCGAGGTTCACTCGGTCGAATGTGGCGACTCGTCGCGCTCTTGGGTGCAGTCGGTTCGCTGTTTTACTCGGCGATCGCGATCATGCACGGATTCCTGTGCCCCTACTGCTTCGTCGCTCACGGCGCGAACTTTGTGTTCGTCGCACTCGCCTTCAAATCGTCGCCCATGAGCCCTTCGAGAGGCGCATCCATCGTCGCCGCATGCGCTGCGGCGATCACACTCGTCGGGTTGGTCTTCATCGATCTCGCGGCGAAGGCACGCGCCTCCGATGAATCAGACAAGGCTCTGTCCGGCTCCATCGAACAAATCAAATCCGATCAGAGTGATGCTCAAGGTGTG
>JBKDPX010000261.1:0-6943 GCA_046342165.1 Phycisphaerales bacterium
CCACCGGTCCTCGCAGGGTGCCGTCACCCCGCGGCCGAAGTCTGCACGCCAGTCCTTCGGATCCCGCACCTTCGACAAGCACGACGGCAAGCAATTGCTCGTCACCGGTGGTGATCGGAAGGACAGTGCTCGTGCGATCGCCGACGGACGTTACACGTCCGATCAACTGCATTCCGACGCCGGTTGCGATGCTGTTCACATCGACGCCGTGACGCGCACCCGCTTTGACCGTGAGTGATCCGGCACCTGCGTCACCGGCAGCGCCGACCACAGGTGCATACACCTGGCGCACAGTCGTATCCGGCGCGAGATCCATGAGCACTCGAATCTCACCGAGCGCCTTGCGAAGCGACTCGTTTTCGCGCTGAAGCTGCAATGTGCGGGTGCGCAATTCGCTGAGTTGTTGTTCGAGCGCTTGAACCTCATCGGTACGCGCCGCGGACTTGGTCGCGGGCGAGAGCCATCTCGACACAGTCGAGAGGGGACCGGAGACCGGCACGACGACCACTTGCGCGAGCCGACCGAACCACGACTCCCAACGAATCAGATTGAGTGGCAAAAAGCACAAGACAAGCGTCGCGAGCAATGCCACGGCAAGCGAGCGCCTTGGTTCAAAGAGTCCTGTCATCCGTCAAGATCGCTCTCGAGACTGTGCTGCCATTCCTCGAGGTGTTCGAGGTACTTGCAGGTGCCGCGCGCCACGCAGGTGAGCGGATCATCGGCGAGTTTGGTGGGCAAGCCCGTCGCCTTTTGCACGACATTGGTGAGACCGCGGAGCAGACTGCCGCCGCCGGCCATCATGATGCCGTTATCGACGAGGTCTGCGGCAAGTTCAGGTTCCGCTTTTTCGAGCGTTTGCGTGATGGCGTCGGTGATGTTCTGAACGGGTTCCTGGAGCGCCTCGCGGATTTCCTCGCTTGTAATCGTCGTCTTACGGGGCAGGCCGGAGATCATGTCGCGGCCTCGGACATCCATGGTGGTCTCAGGACCGACCGGGAACGCCGAACCGATGTCGATCTTGATGCGCTCGGCGGTCTGCTCGCCGATCATCATGTTGTACGTGCGCTTCATGTGGTTGATGATCGCTTCGTCCATGTCGTCACCCGCGGTGCGGATCGACTGACATGTCGCGATATCAGCGAGCGACATGATGGCGACTTCCGTCGTACCGCCGCCGATGTCGACGATCATCGATGCGGTGGCTTCGGCGAACGGAAGGTTCGCGCCGATCGCCGCCGCGATGGGTTCAAGCAACAAGTGCGTGCGACGGGCACCCGCGTGGGCGCAAGAGTCGTACACGGCGCGCTTTTCAACTGCGGTGATGCCGCTGGGCACCGAGACCACGACGCGCGGCCCGAAGATCTTGCTGCGGCCGTTCACCTTGCGGATGAAGTAGCTGAGCATCGCTTCGGTGATTTGGAAATCGGAAATGACGCCGTCCTTGAGCGGACGCACGGCGGAGATCGATCCGGGAGTCTTACCCAGCATCTCTTTGGCGACCCAACCCACGGCATCACCGTTCATCAGCACTTGATTGGTGCCCTTGCGGACCGCAACCACGCTCGGCTCATTAAGCACGATGCCTTGGCCTCGAACCGACACGAGCGTATTGCACGTGCCCAGATCGATACCCATGTCCACGCTGAACAGTCCTAAGACTCGATCAAGCAACACGTTGGGCCTTTCCACTAGTCCGGCGCCACGCGTGATGGCCGCCGAAGGTCCTCGCCCCGGAAGACAGGCCCGGGACTATCCAAGGTTATCGGCTTTGGACCGCAAATGCCAATCCCGGCGCCCAGAAAGCAAAACCCGAACATCGAGGCGAATTCACGGCATTTCAACGCGCGAACCCGCCCCCATTTTCGCTTTTCGCTCTTCACTTTTCGATCTTTATCCCCCCGTCCACGGCGCTCCCGCGGCATCGAGCGCTTCCGCCAACGACTCCGTGTCCTTCCTGATGGACTCCAGATCCGCTTTGATGGTCTTGAATGCGGCGTCTGCGAAGTCGAACTGCTCACGAGCGATGCCGGTCACGGGTTCCGAAGACTCGCGTGCACCGTTGAGGGCGATCCACACGCGGCTCCAAAGGCTCGGGGCCTCGGGCTCAAACCGCTTGTCGAATTCCGGATCACCGCTGACGGCGTGCCGCACTGATCGCAGTCGCCCGCGCAATTGCTCGCAGCGCTCAAGCATCGCGATGTTGGCTCCCGGCGTCTGTGTGATGGCGCGACGCATCTTGCCGTTGCGTTCCTCAAGCTGTGCCAACACATTCGTCGCCTTGGTCAACTCACGCTGAAGTTCCTCCACGCGCTTGCGGAACACTTCCTTCGCGGCGACCTGCTCCTCGTTCGCGGCGCGAGGATTGAGATTGAGCGCACGAACCTCGAACGACTCCGGCGCGGTCAGATCCTCGATCTTCGCATCCTTCAAGAGCGACAGCGTGACGGTGTACGTTCCGGGCGGGACTTGCGAACCGCCCCCTCCACCGAGCGATCCATCCGTGTAGTTCAGCGACACGCGAGAGAGATCCCACACGACTCGATGGATGCCGATTCCTCTTGGCGCACCGATGCGGCGAACGACTTCGCCCGCAGCGTCACGGATCGTGAGGAACATTTCCGGCGCCTGCTCAAAAGACTCGGCGCGGAACTCTTCCATGGTCGGATACTTCCAGCCGTCTTGATTCTGCCGCTCCATGCGCGCCTCGCGGAGCGTCTGGGTCTTCTCGTTGATCGAGAGTGTGAACACCGCGCCGTACGGGGGATTCTGTGCTGACCAATAGGTGACGCCTGCGAAGCCGCGGCCTCCCCACCCGAGTCGAGAGCGCTTGATGAAGCTCTTTGCGGGCTTGATCGGAAAGAACGCGGCTCGCTTGTTGAGTGTCTCCTCGTTGACGAATCGAAGCGGCGAGTAATCGTGCACGATGTAGATGCCGCGACCGAAGGTGCCGATCACAAGATCGTCCTCGCGCTTTTGCACATCAAGATCGCGCACGCTGATCACGGGAAGTCCGGCGATCTTGATCCATTTCGCGCCGCCGTCGAGCGTGTAGTACGCGCCGAACTCGGTGCCGACGAAAAGCAAGTTCGGAGACTTGTGATCTTCGACGAGCGTATGACATGCGTTGCGCTCGGGAAGATCGCCGCTGATGCGCGTGAACGTGCGCGCGCGATCGACGCTCTTGAAGACATACGGCGTGAAGTCTCCGTTCTTGTGGTTGTTGTACGTCACATACACGACATCCGGATTGTGGTGCGACGCGACGATGTCGCTGACATAGATAAGCTCCGGCATTCCCTCGATCTTCCCCGCATCGCGCCATGTGGCGCCTCCGTCCTCCGTCACCGTGATGCGGCCGTCATCCGCGCCCGCGAAGAGCAGGCCTTCGATGAGCGGACTCTCCGTCAGCGAGATCAGATTGCCGTAGATCGATGTGCTCTTGTGCTTGTCGACGGCTTCGGGCTTTTGGATCTTGCCCATGACTTCAAGTGTGTTGCGATCGACGCCTCGCGTCAGATCGGGCGAGATCGGCCTCCAAGAGTCACCGCGATCGTCACTCCGCAGAACGCGGTCCGCACCGAAGTACAAACGGGCGGGGTTATGAGGCGAGATCACTAGCGGCGAGTCCCAGTTCCAGACATACGGCGCCTCGCCGGGCGAGGGTTGCGGTTGAACGCTGACGGATTCGCCGCTGACTTTGTCCATGCGAACGAGAACGCCATGCTGAGACTGCCCGTACACGATGTTTGGATTTTCCGGATCGATGGCGGGTTCGAAACCGTCGCCTCCGGTCACGACGAACCAATGCTCGTTTCCGACGCCGACGACATCGGTATTTTGCGAAGGCCCGCCGATGGTGTTGTTGTCCTGCGTGCCGCCGTAAACGTTGTAGAACGGCGCATCGTTGTCCGCCGCGACTCGATAAAACTGCATGATCGGCAGGTTCTCGAAGTGGCGCCAACCCGCGCCGCGATCGAATGTTTCATAGATACCGCCGTCGGAACCGACGATGAGGTGCTTCGGGTCGTTGGGATCGATCCACAGTGCGTGATTGTCCACGTGTTTATCACCGGACTCGATGCTCCTCCACGTCGCACCGCCGTCCTCCGACATGTGCAGGTATGTGTCCATCGAGTACACGCGATCGACATCCTCGGGATCACAGAACAGTTCGTTGTAGTACTGCGGACTGGTTGTCATATAAGAACTGCGGAACTCCCAAGTCTCACCGCGATCGCGCGAGCGATAGATTCCGCCGCCGTCCGTGGCGTTCACGATGCAGTAGAGCACTTCGGGGTTCGCCGGTGAAATCACGATGCCGGGTCGCCCCTTGTCGCCGCCGGGCAATCCGCTGTCGATGCGTCGCCAGTTCGCGCCGCCGTCCGTGGATTTGAAAACGCCCGATTCCGGACCGCCGTTCACCAGCGTCCACACATGGCGACGACGCTGATACGCGGTCGCGTACATGACGCTCGGATCACGCGGATCAAAGCGGACTTCGCTGATCCCCGTGTCCTCGCCGACGTGCAACGCACGCTCCCAAGTCTTGCCGCCGTCAATGGTCTTGTATAAGCCCCGATCCCCGCCGGTGCGCCACAACGGACCCATCGCGGCGACGAACACGACATCCGAATCATCCGGATGCACGGCGATCATGCCGATGTTGCCAGAGTCCTTCAACCCGGTGTTCTCGAAACTCTTGCCGCCGTTGCGCGAGACATACACACCGTCGCCCCATGCGACGCTGCGCTGACTGTTGTTTTCACCCGTCCCGACCCACACCGTGTTCGCGTTCGAGGAATCGAGCGTGACGCAACCGATCGAATACGAGCCGTAACCGTCGAAGATCGGTGTGAACGTGTGGCCGGCGTTCGTCGTCTTCCATAATCCGCCCGAGGCCACCGCCACATACCACTCGCTGTGATTTTCCGGATTGATCGCCAGATCACCGATGCGACCCGACAAGATCGCCGGCCCCAGCAATCTCGCGCTGAGACAGCCGAATGTCCCGCCGTCGATCTTGCTCATCTTTGTTTCGGCCGGCTTCTCGGCCACGGGCGGCACTTCCGCCGCGACCGGGGCGGGTTGCGCCTCCTGTGCGATCGCCGCGGCGTTCAGAAACAGCACAACACTCGACAGCACATGGCGCATGAATTGGCTCCGTGAGAACCCCGACGCCGCAAGAACGCGGGGAGTGCATCATACTGAGGGAACGCCACGGAATGAAATCAATGTCTGCCGCGCCAGTTGCGCTTGGGACGCTCGCAGTATTGCACGGTCACCACTTCGCCCTTGTCGGAAATGATGACGGTCGCGCCCACGTATTCATCGAGACGCACACCGTACATGCGCTCAGCCTTCGCCGCGGCTTTGCGACTGAGAAAGTGCGCCTTGGAACCATCGTGGTCGTGGAAGCGTTCGCCGAAATACAACGCAGCTTCGATCGCGGAATCGGAGATCCCGCGTTGTTGACTGCGCTTGCATGCATGTGGTGAGCGATACCGTCCGTAGCGCATACCAGCCCCTTTTCCGCCGGTTCCGAACCGACCTCCGAAAGCAAGGTAGCCCGCCCGAACGGGGGCGTCAATGTGATATTTTAACTTCTTACGATTCCGACGCGGCCTTGGCGGGCGGAGACTTGACGAGTGCGGCAAAAACGAACCATCCGAGGAGGATCGAGCCGCCAGCCGAGACGAATGGCCAAGCCGTTCCGACATGGTCGTAGAGCGGGGTGGCGATCATCGGCCCTACAACCAGCGCCAACGAGCTGACCGACTGGGACGCGCCCATCACGAGACCCTGCTCACGCTCGCCCGCACAGCGACTGAGCATGCTGTTGAGGTTCGGGCCCGCCAACCCCATGCCGACCGCCGCGAGCGCCATCGCGCCGAGCATCAGTTGCCAAGTTGCGCCAAGCGGCAGAAGGATGAAGCCGACCGCAGCGAACGGAAGCGTGCTCAACACCAAATTGCGATCGCCGACGAAACGGCTGACGATCCGAATCAAGCCGCCCTGGACGATGATGGCGATGACACCCATGAAGACGAACATGAACTCGGCGTTGTGCTGGGTGAAATCGAATCGTTGCTTGGCGTAGATTCCGAGGCTGGCGCGCATCTCCGCATGCGCGAAGGCGATTCCGAAGATGCACAGCAAAAAGGAAGGCACTCCGGCGATTGCGAACGCTCGGGCCAGACCCGATGCCGGATTCAGATTCGCAAAGCTCACCGAACCGGTGGCCCGCCGCTCGGGTGGAAGCGTTTCTGGGAGGAAGGCGATCACGCAGATCATGGCGATCAGGGCGAAACCACCCGCCGCCCACACGGGCGCCATCTGATGAAGCGGAGAGAGCGCCGCGCCAAGTCCCGGTCCGAGCGTGAACCCCAGGCCGAACGCGGCACCCATGAGACCGAAGGTCTTGGCGCGATCTTTCGGGGGTGTGATATCCGCGATGTACGCCTGGGCTGTTGAGATGTTGCCGCCGGTCGCGCCGTCAAGTAAACGCGCCGCGACGAGCAACCAGTAGACCTGCGCCTGAGCGAAAATGAAGTAGCCGATCGCGGTTCCGAGCAAGCTGAAGATCAAGACGGGTCGTCGGCCGAATCGATCGGAGAGCGCGCCAAGAACGGGCGCGAAGATGAACTGCGCGGCGGAATATGCGGCGGTCAGAACACCGACCTGTATCGCGCTATCGGAAAACCGCTCCGTGAGATACGGCGTCAAAGGCGCGATCAGACCGATACCCATCATGTCGAGAAGAACGATGCCGAAGATGATCGCGGTGGCACGCCGACGGTGGGCGGATGCCTGTGCTTGTTCAATTGGCGTCTGTGCCGTTGACATCGACAACAGCATAGTCGAATGCTTAAGCGCCGCGGGCAGCGGCAGGCGGAGAGTTCACAACACGCTCTCAAAGTACCTCAGCCGCTGAACGGCCGATTTC
>JBKDPX010000262.1:0-8061 GCA_046342165.1 Phycisphaerales bacterium
CGACAAGATGATCCGCTGGTTCGTCCGTCCAAGGGAATTTGACAAGGGGTTTCACCTAATAGACCGAGGAAATGTGAGTCTTAACCGATCCTGAACAGATTCTTCCCACTCAACGGGAACAATCCTGACATTCTCCGCACCGTGTGTTGAGAAACGGACTGCACTGTTGGTTTTATCAAGAAAGGGACCAGCGAACATGAACACACTCGCGATCCGATCGTCTGCTCTGCTCCTCTGTTGTGCCGGCGCCGCGGCAAGTGCGCAAGATGCCGCGCGTGCCTACGAAGCCGAACTCGCCGCCGACGCCGCGTCGCGAACGAGCCTCGCAGGTGAAGGTGGCGGCGCCGGATATGAGAAAGGTCGATTCTCAATTTACGACGGTTCAAAAGCCAACCTCATCTGGATCGCCGGTCACATCCAGTCGCGCTTCGACATGAACTTCCGCGACGAGGATTCTGTTGCAAGCGAATCCGAAGACTTCACTCACGGCTTCAGCATCCGTCGCACTCGTCTTCGCGTCGGCGGAAACGTCTGGGACAAGGCCCTCACCTACCAGTTCCAACTCGACGGCGATCGCTCCACCGGTGATCTCACCATGATCGACGCCTACGGACAGTACAAGTTCGAAAACGGCGTCGCCGTCCGCTGGGGCCAGTTCAAGCTCCCCTTCCTTCGAGAAGAGACGATCAGTGACAACCTCCAACTCGCGGCGGAAACATCCGTCACCCACAGCGTCTTTACGCAGGGTCGTTCTCAGGGTGTGCAGATCGATAAAACCGCCGAGAATTGGCGCTGCATCGGGGCTTTCTCCGATGGCCTCAAGACCCTGAACACCTCCTTCGATTCCTCCACCGAGTCCGATTACGGACTCACCGCGCGCTTTGACTGGATGTTCGCAGGCAAAGACTTCAAGCGCTTCGATGACTTCACCAGCTTCCGAAGCCAGGAATTCGCCGGCGATGTCGGTCTCGCGGTTCACTTTCAATCAGGTGGTGAAACCGGCGGCACGCTCGACCGCAACTCTCTCTCCGCGACTCTCGATACACAACTTGAGGGCAAAGGCTGGAACGCCTTCTTCGCCGCGATGTACCGTGATTCCGAAGATGACAGTGTCGTCGATCAGGACGATCGCCAAGACTACGGCCTGGTCATCCAAGGCGGCTTGTTCGTCTCGGATCAAACCGAACTCTTCGCACGCGGCGACATCATCTGGCAGGATCCGGATCGTCGTCCCGTACCGACGGCGGAAGACACCTTCCGAACGATCACCGGTGGTGTGAACTACTACATCTCTCCCGAAAGCCACGCCTTCAAACTGACCGGTGAAGTCCAGTACTATCTCGATCCGGAATCAGACAGCGCTCTCGTCGGCCGCAGCACCGCACTCGGCATCCTTCCCGATACCGAGGAGGGCCAGTTCCACCTGCGCCTCCAGCTGCAAGTCATGTTCTAAACACCCGAACATCCCAAAGACTCCCGGGGCGGCCGATCGGCCGCCCCTTTTTCGTAACAGACCGTCTCCTCAAGACGTATACCCTTACGAACGTTCGGAGTAAACCCATGCAGATCCGACATTTATGCACGATTCTGGCCGCCTCGGTCTCGATCGTCGCTTGGCGCGATGCCGCTCGTGCAGGCCCGCTGGAACCCTCCTTCGCACCCTCCGCTCCCGCATGGCTCGTGCACCTTGATCTTGAAGCGGCACGCTCCTCACAACTTGGCGCCATCCTGCTGGATTCACTCGCGACCGAGCAACGCGCATCGATCGACTCGATGGCTCAAGACTTCGGTCTCACTTCGCCGCAGTCCATCCGTTCCATCACCGTCTTCTCTGATTCCAACGATCCGGGCGGCGCCGCTCTCATCGAGCTCGCCCCGGACGCTGACAATCTCCCTTCTGTTCTTCAGTCACGGAACATGCAGGCGTTCGAATCCTCCGTACACGAAGACTCTCGATTCATGTCATGGACCAACGATGGCGACACGATTCGCGCAGCCCTGGTGACACTCGATGAGCAACGCCGCGCTCTCATCTTCGCCAAAACCGAAGATTGTCGGATGCGCTCCGTCAATCGACTCCGCTCGAACGCGGCGCGCACCGAATCCTCCTCCGTCGAGTTCGAACCGGGCGCGATCTTGTCGGCTCGGATCGTTCAGATGAATTCCGAATCCGAGCGCGGCCCACGCGCGCGCATTCTCAAGCTCGCGACTTCGATTGATGCTCGATTCATCGAGATGAAATCCGAAAAAGGTACTCCGGAGTGTTCCACACGGATCAGCATGACCGCCGCGGATGCGCAAAGCGCGGAAGCCATGCGCAATCTCTGCACCGGTCTCTTTCAAGCGGCTCGACTCTCGATGACAAAAGACGCGGAACTCTCCCGCTTCGAAAAACCCGTCTTCGATCCCATCTCCATGACCATCGATGATTCGACCCTGACGTTGCAGGCACGACATTCATCCGAAGATCTCGCCATGCTCTTGCAGGCGATGCGTTCACTCGCGCAGTCCCGATCCCCTGATCCGAAACCTCCTGCAAAGTAACACATGACTCCGTTCGCGCAGCCCAACTTCGCGGCATCAATCGGCGAAACTTCCGCCGAATCGCTGGCTCTGCGCGCACAAAAAGGAGATCGCATCGCGTTCGCGGAACTCGTCCGCCGATTCGAGCCCCGTCTTCGCTCCTTCATCGTGGAACGCGTGAGATGTCATGCGGACGCCTCCGACATCGCGCAAACGGCATTCCTCAAAGCATGGCTGCACATCGGAGACTACTCCCCGAAATGGAAGTTCTCGACATGGCTCTTCGTCATCGGACATCGACTTGCCATCAGTCATCTTCGCGCGCGCAAGAACCCTGCTGATCCCGCTGAAATTGATCGCTCCGTTGCATCCGCCCAACGATCGATTCGAGACACATCCGATACGGATATCTGGGCTCGTGCGCGCGAGACACTCCAAGATGATGCCTACACGGTGATTCGACTGCGATACGTCGATGAACTTTCGATCTCCGAAATCGCGCAAGTCGTCGATCGATCGGAAGTCGCTGTTCGCGTCACGCTCTTTCGCGCACGGCGCCGCCTCGCCGAACTGCTGCCGGACACACGCGACGCCGACTCATGCATGCAATCGATTCCGATGGAACTGAACCGAGGTGTTTCATGTTGACATCACGCGACATCGTCAAGATCTCCAAAGCCGTCGATACGGAATCATCCACGCCAATCGACTCTTCGGCTTGCGCCGAAACCGCTTCACAACTCCGCATCGATCGCATGCTTCGGCAGTCGATCCCCGCCGCTCAAGACGCGGACGCGCAACTGCGTGCGATGCGAATCATCGATTCGATCCATGCCGAAACACCCTTGCATTTGCGCCCCCATCGTTTCGCCGCGGCTCCGTTCATCTCGGTCGCCGCAGTGCTCACGATCGTCGCCGGCCTCACCGTGCTGATGTCCAAGTCATCGCAGCCCCCGCGCTCCACATCCGTGGTCGAGCGTCCTGCGCTTAACGCGAGCGAACTGGTATCCACTCCTTATGTGACCGAAGCGCGACTGCTGGCCGAAGACACCTCGAGAGCCGCTGATACCGTCTTCTCCTATCTGCCTCGTATGCGCGAATAATCCCGCATGACCGCACAAACGACTTTGATCTCGAGTTGGAACGGGGAGCCGGCCATTTCACGCGCCGCCGAACTTCACGGCCGCGGAATGCCTTTACTGGAAGCGATCGTCAAGGGCGTGGCGATCGTCGAGGATGATCCGGAGGAGATGACCGTCGGATTCGGCGGTTTACCCAACGAAGACGGCGAGGTCGAACTCGATGCCGCAGTGATGGACGGGCCGCTTCACAAAGTCGGCGCTGTCGGGGGCCTCAAACGAATCAAAAACCCGGCGGCCGTCGCGCTCGAAGTGCTTCGACGCACCGATCACGCACTTTTGGTCGGAGAGGGCGCGAGCGCCTTCGCACGAAAAACCGGATTCACCGAACAGAACCTGCTCACCGATCGCGCGCGCGAAGCTTGGCTGAATTGGAAAGCAAGTCTGAGTTCAGCGGATGCCTGGATCTCGCCGGATGAACAGCGAAGCACGTTCGGACACGCCCTCGATGCCGGCGTTCGTACCAACACCAACGGCGCCCAACATGCGGGTGCGTTCGTGCCCAAGACTTGGGGGACCATTCACGTGTCCGGCATCGATGCGTATTCGAATCTGTTCGCATGCACCAGCACCAGCGGTTTGTCCTACAAGATTCCCGGAAGAGTCGGAGACTCTCCCCTCGCCGGCGCCGGTCTCTTTGTCGACAACGCCGTGGGATCCGCAGGTGCGACCGGCCGCGGTGAGGCATCATTGCAAAACTGTCTCGCGTTCGACACGGTGCGCGCCATGGAATCCGGCATGACTCCCGTCGATGCCGCACTCCAATCACTTCGCCGCCTCATTCGCAACACACGCGAAAAGCGCCTGCTCACCAAGGACGGTCGCCCGGATTTCAACGTGACTGTTTACGCATTGCGCAAAGACGGCCAATGTGGCGCCGCCTCGATCCAGCCCGGATACACCTTCACGATGTGGCGCGACGGTAAGTCTCAGACGCTGAACACCGTGCCCGTCTTCACGGCAACGCCGACATAATCGATTCCGCTGTTGGAATCGCCGAATCCTGAAACGCGAAAACCCAGAACCAACTTTCAAACTCCGCCTTGCAGTCGTTGTCGACCGACACGATCAGCGTCGATCTTCCGTCAGCGAGTTTCGGGCCGAATGTCAACCCCTCGATCTTCTCGGGCATCGTATCGCCCGCCAATCCGAACTTCGGATCCAGCAGATCGATGAAGACCTCCTTGCGCATCGCCGTCGCACCGTCAGGCGCGCCCGAGGACGGCAGTGAGTCCACACCGCTGACATCCGTCGCTCCTGCGATCGTCGCGGCATAGATCGTCCGATGTTTACATTCACGCCCGCGATCCCCGTCTCGCTCCAGCACGAGAAATCTCTCCGCATCCAACGCGAGAATCTCACTGACGCCGTTCTTCGGCTTGTCTAAGACATAGACGAATTCTCGCGGAGTTCCCCCGTCCAACGATGCCTCCAGAACCCGCAATCCCAATCCGATCTTTTTGTTTCTGGCATCAACCGGATTGTCTTGCAGCAAAGGCCCTTGCAATATCGCATACAACTTCGAACCATCACGCGACAACGCGAGTCCCTCGAATCCTTTATTGGCCTGTCTTCCGGCGGAATTGTTCGGTGGCATCTCGCCCTCCGGCGTATCCGCGGCGATGTTCACCATGAACTTCGCGGGAGGAGCGATGCGTCGGCGATGCGTTCCATCACGATCAAACACATCGATGAACGGACCGTACTCCTCGGAAGTGACGATCCCGCCGGGAATCACTCTCAACCCTTCCGGATCGAGTCGCGCCTGAAGCGCCTGCTCGGCTGCCAACGCCCGAATGTCTCCGACGAGCGGCTCTCCATCACGCGACAACATGACCGTGTTCACCACTTCAGCCGTGGCCTTCTCGATGTCGAGCCTGAACACCTGCAGTCGACACTTGTACACGGATTCACCATCGGCCGGCCCTCGATCGACCGCGCTCCAGAGCAATCCCGTCTCCGGATCGAAATCAATCGCCGACCCGAAACCGCCGAGACGGTTCTGAGGCACGCTCGATGTCGCGACAGAACGCAACTTTGAAAGATCCCGTGCGTCTCCGGGAACCGCGATCTTCGCAACAAGTTCCACCTGCGCGAATGCGAGGTTGGACAGACTCAAAACCGAACAGATCGTGAAGATTCTCATGCAAGATCGTCGGAACGATCAGGCGTCGATGCCACCGCACTCGCGGTTCTTCACGCTTTCTTCATAATCAGCGCCAGTTCGTCGTGTTGAACTCAGGCCCGCCGTAGTCAATCCCCTTCAGTCCGCCACGAGTCCATCGATAGTGGCCGTAGACCGTCGTCGATTGACCCGCGCCAAGCACTGGCTCTTCCCATGAGCCGGGTTCGAATCTGAACGTGATCGGGAACACGCGTCGCGGCGTGGCCGGATCGACGCCCCGTCCCGAATCCGCCGTATTGCGCACGGAAACCGAAGCATCGAAAAACAACAATGGAGCTCGCGCCGTTTCGAACGCGTAGAACTGCGGCTGTTTGCCGAAATGACGCGCAAAAGTCTCGTACAGATGAACCTTTTGTGACGGGAAGGACACATCGGTCACGAATCGGCGACCGAAATCCGTGCGTCTTCCGGGATTGGAGTAGAAGTAATACCGATGGCTTCCCGCCTGCGTCACCGAAGAATAATTCGGGGCATCACCGCGATCGCCCGCGAAACTCGCGGGAACGCATTCGTAGCTCGTGCTGTACGGCCATCGCTTGCCTCGACTTTCTCCTTGCTCCGGGGCGATCGGCGTGATTTCACCGCGATCGAATGCCTGCGGATCCGACTGCCATGCGAGACGAAGTCGATCCTCGGGGCACGCCACCATCTTCTCCGGCAGTCGCTGCGCCAGGTAATCCTGCAACACGAGGTGGTTGTACAGAATCTGAGGAATCCAGTTCTCGATGAACAACATGTCCTCGCGATCCGCGCGTCGACGCAAGATATCGATCGCCTGACACGCGGCGGCGTCAAGATCCGAGTAAACCGGTCCGCGTAGATCCGCATACTGCGTCTCCAGCGGTTGCAAAGCTTGCCATGTAAAGCTCCACAGCCGATCCCTCGCATCCACTGCGTACGACGCCGTCGCCGTTCCAAACTGCTTCAGGTTGTTCGTACATGTCGATAGCTTCGCAGTCTTGCGCGCTTCACCCAACGCCGGCAACAACACGCTGATCAACAGCGCGATGATCGCGATCACCACCAGCAGTTCGATCAATGTGAACGCGCCCCGCCGACTCTTGTCTTCGACCATCGCGATTCTCCGTTTGGGTAGCGCTCGAACGACTCGAGACTTGAAGCGGGAAGAACTCCGGCCCAGCGACATCCTACCAAACTCGCCTCCGGACGCAAACACCCTCAGTTCGTCGCAGAGCGGCGAATTCGACCCCAGAGCATGTAAGCCGGCCATCCCAACGCCAATACACCCAGCCAGGGCAGGGTCCCCTTTGGATCACCGACGATCGAAAGCACCGTCATCGACGCCGCCGCCAACACAAAAACCGCCGGAATCACCGGATATCCCGGGCATCGATATCCGATGTCATCCCGCGACTGATCGCGACGCCTCAATATGAAAATCGCCGCGCCGCCGAGTCCGTAGAAAATCCACATCGTGAATACGAATCCCTCGGCGAGACTCTGGAAGTTCCTCAGCAAAGTGACAGCGGTACAACTCAAAGCACACTGCACCCAAAGCGCCACCTCAGGAGTCTCACTCCTGCCGCTCACCTTCGAAAGAAACTAATACAACAATCCTTCACGACTCTGCGCATACGTGACACGCGCCCCCGTGATGATCGACGCATGCGTCGATCCCAATGTCGACAGCACGATCATCGCGCTCACGATCATCGCACCGCGCGGCCCCACCAGTACCTCCATCACGCTCGCCGCGACACCGCTCTTCCCAACCTCATCGGTTCTCATCTGATCAACGGGAATCACCGTGAGATAGGCGAGATTGACCAGCACATACAGCGCGATCACCGCCAGTGTTCCAATCAGATACACCCGCGGCAGCGTCTTTCGCGGATCCTTCACCTCACCCGCCACGCTCCCGACATCCGCCCACCCGTCATAACTCCACAGCACACTGCTCATCGCCATCGTGATGCCCGCAAGCAGCGGCATCGTCGGCTCGACCGACTGCAGATTGTCCCACGACCCACCCGGAAGCACGAACGCAAGCACCCCGATCGCGAGCACCGCGGCCATCTTGAAGGCCGTCAGCAACGCCCCCACCCCCGCTCCAAGTCGCATGCCAAACGTGTTGATCGCCGTCAGCACGATCAACTCCGCACACACCGCCGCCGCCAATTCTCCCGATGTCGGTGCATGTCCGAACATCCGAAACAGATATTCCATCGTCACCACCGCGATCGCCGAAGCCGC
>JBKDPX010000263.1:0-777 GCA_046342165.1 Phycisphaerales bacterium
TCCCCTCAGTGCGCGAACATTTGAGTGTTTCAAGGGCTTCGGAATCGCCGCCCGATACTTCTCCTGCGAGTGGAGAGTGTCGTCTTCAGGCGGCGGCATTCAAGTTCCGAGTCGTCGCTCAAAGGGTCATCCATGAAGACCATCGCGGTAATCAATCAAAAGGGCGGTTGTGGCAAAACCACGACGGCGATCAATCTCTCCGCCACACTGGCACGTGCCGGCAAGCGCGTGCTACTCCTGGATCTCGATCCGCAAGGGCACTGTGCGGCAGGTCTTGGTGTTCCCGAACAACGCATCGAGATCGATATCGCTGACGCGCTGCTCGCCGCCGGGATCCGGAACATCGATACGGCGCGTCTACTCTGGAGTGCGAGCCGCAATCTTGACCTTGTCCCTGCGCGTATGCGCCTGGCCGGACTGGAAGCCGCGCGAGGCGGACTCGCCGAGATGCAGGACAAAGAAAAGCGGTTGTCCACAACGCTGAACGTCATCGGCAACGGACATGATTTCGCGATCATCGACTGTTCACCGTCGATCGGACTGCTCACCTTTAACGCGATTTCAGCCGCTGATTTGGTGTTGATCCCCGTCGAAACGGGTTTCTTTGCGCTGCAAAGCGCCATGCGCCAACTCAACACCGTCAAGTCCATGGCGCGCCGACTGGCAAAACCCATCGCGGTCCGGATGCTCCCCACGCTTCACGACGAACAGAGCAATGTCGCCATCGATGTACTTCACGAGTTGTATTCGCGATTCAAAGATCGCGTGTCACCCGTG
>JBKDPX010000264.1:0-1022 GCA_046342165.1 Phycisphaerales bacterium
GTCACCGCGATGATCACCAGGAAGACGGGAATCAGCCAGTTCTTCTTCAATGCTGCGAAAAGACTTTTCACTTCACACCTCCGTTCTCACCGCCACCGAGCGCTTCGGAAGGCATGAACACCGCAAACCAACGAACTGTGATTCTTGACATCGTGCTTGCGTCCTCACGACCATCGTCTCCGACGGGAGCGAGTCCTTCGAGTTGCGCGGCGGCGGCTGCGATATCCCCGTCTTCCTTCGAACGACGCGGAGAGGGACCGCCACCGACGATTTCACCGCCACGAGCTCGCGCCTGTTGAACGGCGCGTTCCTCTTCGCGTGTGCGACGCACGACCATCGGACTGTCGCCATCTGCGGGACCTGCGCCGCCTCTCATCGCGCCGCGGCCACGACCGCGACCGTCCCCCGGACGTTCACCGGGCGGCGCATCCTCGGGCTTGCCAGCCTCGGAAACCTCGTAGCAGAGTTCTTCACATTTGACGACATAGTCGAAACCGCTGCGCAGTTTGTCCTGCTCAACGCGAGCGCGCCATTCGTCCACGACGCGCTTGACAAACTGGCGCGACTCGGGCTGATTGGTGGTGACCTCCAGCACGCATTCCACGCGCGGATACGCACCGATCTTCAAGGGGTCCTTGTTCGCCTCCGATCCGTCGGGGGTGGCGAACGGATCCGCGGGCGGATCGGGAGGAATGAAGTTCGTATCGAGATTCTCGATTTTGAACGCACTGCCTGCAACGTCGGACATCAAAGACCCGTCCGGGTTCTTGATTTGCATGAGCGAGGGCCAGCCCTTGGCCTTCGCGTCCGCGATTTCAAAGAGCTTCATGGCATCGCCGAGAATCGCGGGCACCGTGTCGCGCTTTTCGAACAACGCGACGGCGTTCGCGGCGCGCAAATCAGGCTGTCCGGCATCCAACACCTTCGCTTCTTCCGCCTGTTGCTTCTGTTCGCTGAATTGCCGCATCACAGACGCGATGATTTGACCCGGCGGATTCGCATCAATCGCGATCTTGTCCATC
>JBKDPX010000265.1:0-8632 GCA_046342165.1 Phycisphaerales bacterium
TCGTCTCGGATGCGGATCGCACACGAAGAACGGTCAGTCCTTCGAACCAAGGGCCGAGGCCGTTGAATTCATCGAAGAATGCTGAATCTTCCCGGGAAGATTGCAACAGGAGCGGCAACTGCGGGATCGGAATCGGCGGCATCACCTCACCGAGCATTTGGATCGCCGGTCGACCTTCCGCTACGAGAACCGCCTTCCGATTAAATCGATGCGTCAATGCGATGCGCGATGATTCGGCGAGAAGGGAAAACGGTCCGAACTCTACCAGGATTCGACGGCCGTGCGTGTCGGATTCACTTCGTACCGCCACAACTGCACGAACGGAATCCGCGCCGGCTTGCGCCACCTCGATTTCATAAGTTTCATGAATATCGCAACAGCGATATCGATCGCGCAGCCTCCTTGCGAATTCAATCGGATCGACTTCGATCGATGAGGAGTCTTGAACGGATTGCGTCGGAACCGGATCAGTGATGATCGTTGCCGACGGCTGAAAGCAGCAACTTGAAAGCAAGATAATCGGAATCATGAAGTGACTCCGCGTTTTAACCGCAGCATCTCGAGAGCCTGCAGAACTGTCGATCCGGATGGAAGCATGAGATCCGGTTCGACTTCGGCCAGCGGCGCGAGGACGAACTCGCGTTCGAGCATGCCGGGATGCGGGACCCTCAGCCCATCGTGATCAATCCGCTCCTGACCGAACAACAACAGATCGAGATCGAGCGTGAGAGGACCCCTCCGCTGCTCCAGAGAACGATCACGACCGAATTCGCGCTCGATTCGATGGAGTCCACGCAACAACTCGAAGGCATCGCATCGAACGTCGGCGGTGAGAGCGGCATTCAAAAAGTCCGGCTGTGGAACCGGCCCCACGGGACTCGTGTTCACGAAACCGGAGACCTTCCGCAGTGTGATACCGGTCGATGCGGCAATGCGATCAACCGCGGCGCGAAGCGTCCGCTCTCGATCTCCGAGATTCGAACCAAGCCCGATGGCGGCGATGACGGAATCCTGCATCACTCCAATCGTATGAGCCGCGACGAGTGGAAAACAAAGAACCCGCCGTCGGCGGGTTCTTTGAGAGTCGATCCATGTCGGAGTGGTTTATTCCTCCGGCTCAAGTTCGCGTTCGCGATGCTGCATCTGAGCCTTCAAGCGAAGGAGGATGCTCGAGTGCATCTGGCTCACGCGGCTCTCGGACAGATCAAGCGTCGAGCCGATCTCCTTCATCGTCATGCCTTCGTAGTAGTACAGAACGACGATCAATCGCTCCGCACGCGAGAGTCCCTTGGTCAGCAGATCCTTCAGATCGCGACGCTGGACATCCGAGATCGGGTTGCTTTGTGACTCGTCACGAATCACATCAATCTCACGAACATCGCGGCTGCCGTCGGACGGGAAGCAGCGCTGCGTCAGGCTGCGGGTCGAAACCGCATCGCCGTCACGCTTGAGCTTCTCGAAATCCTCGCCCTCAACATTCAGGGAGGCGGAGATTTCAGCGTCAGTCGCCGGGCGACCGGTGCGCTTTTCAATCTCCTGGCGCGCTTGCTCGATCTTGTTGGTGCGGTGGCGCACGAGGCGCGGCACCCAGTCCATAGAACGCAGTTCATCCAGAATGGCGCCGCGAATACGCGTCGCGCAGTAGGTTTCAAACTTCACCTTGCGCTCAAGATCGAACGCATCGATGGCGTCCTTCAAACCAAAGACACCGGCGGACATCAAGTCCTCGAGGTCAACCTCGTCGGGCAAGCGGGTGTAGATGCGCTCGGCGTTGTAGCGCACGAGGTGGAGGAACTTCTCCATGAGGTAGTTGCGCAACTCCTCGGTCTTGGACTTGCTGTACTGCTCCCAGACCGTGTTGATCGGAACGCTGTCCCACTTGGACTGACGCTTTTATGCCTCCGCATGACGCGCACCGAAGCGAGCGTTCGCACGAAGACTGCCTCTCATCATTTTCATCGATGCCATGGTCGACTCCTTGACCTTTGTTCGGCGCATTCACCACAACTTCGTTGCGCCGCGCGAGATGTTCAAACCGCCTTCAGCTCTTCCTTGAGCTTGGACTCCATGAGTATACAGAACATTCCACCCTCATGGTCAACAAGGTAAAAACCCTATCCTTTCACATTTCCTTCCGGGGGCATTTCAACGCCTTCCGGTTGAGAAACGGTGGATAAGTCGGGTATCGGATTCCGTTCCCGATGCCCGTCCAAATGCTCTTTGACGATTGCTTCCGCGATGAATCCGACCAGTCGGCCGACGATCATGCAGGCGATCATGCAGACGATTGCACGTAATAAAATGATAGAAGTCGGATTGGAGGCGCCCAATCCGATCGCCACCGCGACGGAGAAACCCGTCAGCGCGAATGAGCCGGAGATGACTCGCGAAATCGATTCCACTCTCTTGAGAACTCCCAAGGGGTCAACTTGAAACAATCGACCCGACACTCGATGTATCGGCGCTGAACAGGGGTGACTCAATCGATTCACCCCCCCTAACCCATTTTTTTCGCACAAACACCCAAACGAGGGTTATCGGGCCTTAATGGTCGATCTCAATCGATCCCAGAAGCTCCGCGGCTTCGGATCCGCAATTGAGATGCCGAGGTTCAGCAACTCCGAAAGCCGAGATGCGATCGCCTCAACCTCTTGCGCCGCTTCACCTTGCGGCATCCCGGCAACAAACGGCTTCCGCAATTTCACTGCCGCCGGAATGGTGGCGTGACGGCGAAGAATTCCCAAGACCGCCGGGGAAGACCCTAGGAATCGTTCGGCAACCGCGCTGATTCGACCGGCGGCCCACTCACCTTCCGCCGAGCTGTCCGCCATATTGATCACCAGTCCAAGCTCTGTTTCGTGCTTTCCGCTCGCCCGCACCGCTTTCACCATCGCATAGGCGTCCGCCATCGCGGTCGGCTCGGGAGTCGCCACCACCACCGCAAGATCAGCCGCGCCGACAAAGGACAGCACGCTCGGACCGATTCCCGCTCCCGTGTCGATCAAAATCACATCGCTCGAAGCTTCAAGTTCGACCAACTGAGCGATCAATGTGTCTCGTTGCTTGTCCGACAGTTCGGCGAAACGGGGCAGGCCAACCGAACCGGGCACCAATCGCACACCTTCAGGCCCCTGAATCGCGATCCGGCTCATGGAGCGAGTACCGTCATGAGACTCAATTGCCGCTTCCAACCGCAAGGTTGGTGACAACCCAAGCAGAACATCCGCGTTCGCCAACCCGAGATCTGCGTCGACCAGCGTGACTCGCTTTCCCGATCGCGCGAAAAGTACCGCGAGATTGACGCAGAGGTTGGTCTTTCCGACGCCTCCTTTGCCGGAGGTGATCGTGATCACCGGGCATCTTCTGCGCGCGGCGGCCGGGGGCTGAACACTTTGAGGAAGCGCTTCCGCCGTCTGCACCAATCGATGCGCATCCACGAGGGCGCGAAGCCGCGAAGCTTGATCGCGGAAGTTGCCGTGAGCGAACGGCCCTGAGAATCCGGGGATGGACGAGCCGACGGCGGTCATCCTCGCAGTTCTCCATCGAGGACGAGCTTGGCAAGTCTCATAGCGTCAGCCGCTTCGATATCGTCCGGAACTTCCTGTCCCGTGGTCACATTGCTGATCGGCAGTCCGCTCGATTGCGAAATGTTCACCAACGAGCCGAAGCTCACGGCCTCATCCAACTTGGAGATGATCATGCGATCAGGCCCGACCTGGCGGAATCGCTCGATTGTCGCCAGCGTCACCGGTTCAGCCATGGCCGCCGACACAACCAAGTGCGTCTGATGCGGCTTCACCAACTCGCTGATCTGGCGAAGCTCATCGAGTCGCGGCGAGTCGTGCTGCGATCGTCCGGCCGTATCGATGAACACGACGTCATATCCCGCGAAGCCGTCAACGTGAGTCGCGACCTCTTGAGGAGTCATCGCGACTTTGACGGGCAAACCGATGATGTGTGCGTAAGTGCGAAGTTGATCGACCGCCGCGATTCGATAAGTATCCGCCGTGATCATTCCGACGCGGCGATTCAGCTTGAGCTTGTAGGCAGCCGCGAGTTTTGCAATCGTCGTGGTTTTGCCGACGCCTGTCGGACCGACGAACATGACGGTCAGCGGGCGACCGTCGGACTGAACCTGCGGCTTTTGAACTCCGGCGACAACCGGGAGCATTCCGCTAAGGACTCGAAGTGCACACTCTCTGATCTTCGTGGCATCGCGAAGGGCATCGGCATCGAGTGCCTCGCGGATCTTGAGGATGATCTGTTCAGAATTGGGAACGGAAACGCCGGATGCCTGCAACTTCAGGTACACATCCATAAGCGCTTCGGGCAGGCCGCCGAGGGCCAACACTCCCGCCGCGCCTGCGCCTCCCGCCGCGGCATCACGACTGCATTTGAGCAACTGCCCGACGAGCGACTTGATCGACGCAAGTTCGTTTCGAAGTTCATCAGTCGCCGCACCGTTCGCAGGAGCGATCGGCACGGTCGCCGCCGCGAGTTTGCGAGCAACGGGCTTTGATTCAACGATGGGTTCCTCGCGACGCGCGGCGGCAACTTCAACTCGAGCCGGAACCTGAGGGATTTCAGGAACTCGGACGTTGTTGAATCGAGTCGGCGTGAAATCGCCGGAGTCCTGCGGAGTCTGACGGATGCGGGGACCGGCGGCGGCCGCGCTATCGGATGCGGTGATCTCCACGATCTGCTTGGCGCCGACGCCCAGCATTCCGCCTTCTTTGTAAGTTCTTGTATGAAGAATGACGGCGTCGGACCCGAGGTCCTTCTTCACTTCGCCGAGGGCTTGCGCCATCGTCGGCGCGCGATACGTCTTGATGTTCATTGCGGCCATCCTGGCTCCTTCGTCTTCACTTCCTGCGAAGACACGTGCGAAACACAAGCACGACGGATTCCATCATAACCCACGGATCTCTCGCGCGCTACGCGGCGGAACCTGAAGTTTCGCGTCGACCCGCCTCAACAGGCGGTGCGGAGACAAGCTCCACGCTTTCGACATCGACTCCGGTTGTGATCTCGTTGTATCCGAGCACCGCGACATTGGGCATGTGAGGATCAAGGATCTGCTTCACCACCGCCCGAACCTGGGGAGACGCGATCACCACAGGATGCGTTCCGCGGCTGATCACGAGCGAGAGCGCGCTGAGGATTTGCTCGGAGATTCGGCCGGCAACGCGCGCGGGCATGTTGACGGTCGTTCCGGCCGGTCCGCGGTCAACATAGGCCGAGATCATCTCTTCCAGCGCCGGATCCAGCGTGACACACACCAACTTGGCGCCGCGATCCCCCGGAACGGTGTACTGGTTGCAGATCGTACGACGCAAGGCGTTGCGCACGTATTCGGTGAGCACTTCCAAATCCTTTGACTTGGGGCCCCACTCCGCAAGTGTCTCGAGCACGGTCTCGAGATCGCGGATGGGAACGCGCTCGCGAAGAAGATTCTGCAGAATCTTCTGCAATTCGATGGGCTTGACGACCGGGCCCACGGTCTCCTCCACGAGCTTCGGCGCCTTTTGCTTCAACTGCTCCGTCAGGTTGTTCACTTCGTCGCGGGTCAGCAGTTCATCAGCATGACGACGGACCAACTCGGTCATGTGCGTCGCAAGCACGCTGCTGGGATCGACCACGGTGTAGTTGAGGGCTTCGGCGCGACCCTTCAGTCCCGCATCGATCCACCACGCGTTGAGTCCGAACGCGGGTTCGCGAGTGGGTTCGCCTTCGATCGATCCGGTCGCGATTCCGGAGTCCATCGCCATGATCATGCCGGGACGAACCTCGCCGCCACCGACGGCATTGCCGCGGATCTTGATGCGATATTCGTCTGGACCGAACGTCATGTTGTCGCGAATGCGAACCGGAGGCATGACCAATCCGATCTCCGCGGCGAGTTGACGACGAACAGCGGTGATGCGATCGAGCAGATCGCCGCCTTGGCCTGCATCAACAAGCGACACCAATCCGTACCCGACTTCGAGTTCCAATGTGTCGACCTTGAGCAAGCTCTCGACGGCGGGCGGCTCGACGGGCTTGGGAATCTCAGCTTGTACCTTGGCGACTTCCGCCTTCACCTCACGCGCGCGCGTCATGCCCCATGCAACAGCACCCAGACCAAGCGCTGCGGCCAACAGCGGAAGCGTCGGCAACGGAGTGAACGCGAGCAATCCGAGGAAGACCGCGGTGATCGCCAAACCCTTGGGTTGGCTCGAAACCTGATCGGTGATCTCGGTTCCCAACTGCTCTTTGGTTCCCGATCGCGTCACGATCAACGCGGAGGCGATCGAAATGACAAACGAAGGAATCTGACTCGAAAGACCGTCACCGATCGTGAGCTTGGTGAATGTTTCAGCCGTCGGACCGGCTTCCCAACCACGCTCGACCATGCCGACCGCGAAGCCGCCGAGAATATTGATCGCGGTGATGATGATGCCGGCGATCGCATCGCCGCGAACGAACTTGCTGGCGCCGTCCATCGCGCCGAAGAAGTCGGCTTCCTGCGAAATGCGCTCGCGGCGGCGACGGGCCTCGGTCTCGTTGATGATTCCGGCGTTCAAATCGGAATCGATCGCCATTTGCTTGCCGGGCATGGCATCGAGAGTGAATCGCGCGGCGACTTCGCTGATGCGGCTTGCACCCTTGGTGATGACCACGAACTGCACGATGTTCAAAATCAGGAAGATCACGATGCCGACGAAAAGCGAACTTCCGGCGACGAAGTTGCCGAACGCCATGATGACATGACCTGCAACCTGCATCGCCTCCTCGGGGCTCGATGCGTCGGCGGACAGAATCAAGCGTGTGGAAGCCACGTTCAGCACGAGGCGATACAACGTCGTCGCAAGAAGCAAAGAGGGGAACACGCTGAAATCAAGCGGATGATCCATGTAGATGGTGGTCATGAGAATGATGACCGCAAGCGCGATGTTGAGCGCGATCAACACGTCCATCACTGCGGGCGGCAATGGAACGAGCAACACCGCCATCATCATGATGAAGCCGACCGGCACGATGTAGCCTCGATACTTGCTGAGGCTCTGCATCCAGCCCGGAAGAAGTCGTTGTTGGGGGATCGTCGTCATGGTGTGTCACGCGCGCTTCAGGCGGCGCTGGCCTCCAGTCGGTAGACGTACGCGAGCAACTCGGCGACCGCTTCGTAAAATTCCGGCGCGATCTCATGTCCGACTTCAACGTTCGCGTACAACGCGCGTGCGAGCGGCGGGCGCTCGACGATCGGCACTTGATTCGCCGCCGCGACCTGCCTGATCCTCATCGCCAAGTGATCAACGCCTTTGGCGACGACGCGCGGCGCGGCCATCGTGGCGGGATCGTACTGAATCGCGACGGAATAGTGCGTCGGGTTGGTCACGATGACATTGGCCTGCGGAACGGCGGAATTGATGCGCTGTAATGCGAGTTCACGCATCATGCGCTGACGTCGACTGCGGACATGCGGGTCGCCATCCATGTTGCGGCGTTCCTCTTTGATCTCCTCCTTGGTCATCTTGAGATCGCGCGTGTACTGCCAGCGCTGATACACATAATCGATGATGCCGATGGCGACCATCAGCACGAGCAATCGCGTGGAGAGTTCCACGAGCATCGCGCCGGTTTCAGAGAGGGCGCCACGAGCGTTGAGTGCGGGAAGATTGGCAAGCCGCGGTCCGGCTTCACCGAGATACCAATACGCGGTCAGCAACACCGCTGTGAGCTTGAGCATGCTCACGAGGGACTTCGCCGTTCCGCGAACGCCCATGAGACGCTTGATGCCCTCGATGGGATTGAGTCTCTCGAGCTTCGGAGTGAGCGTCTCGGTGGTGAACAGCATTCCGGTTTGAAGAACGTTGGCGAGAATACCGATCACGAACATGCCGCCAAGGACCGGCGCGACTGAAACAATCAGCTCAAGCGCGATCGAACGCAACAGCGGACCGATCGTGGAGATGTCGAGCGCTTCCGCACCACCCTCGACGCTACGAACCAACACGTTGCGGAAGGTTCGAACGATGCCGTCTCCGAGATTGACGAGCAAAACCATCGCGCCGACGAGATCGATCGCACCGACGAGATCCTGACTGCGCGCGACATTGCCCTTTTGACGCGCATCGTCGAGCTTGCGCTGTGTCGGCAGTTCTGTTTTGTCGCCCATGTCCTCAGCCATGATCGATCAGCTCCCGAGTTGCAGCATCCAAGCGATCGAACCGTCGACCGCGCTGAAAATCTCTTCAGAACCCGCCTCGTGGCCCGCGTAGCTCGAGAACGCGAGCATCGCCAAGCCGCCGAACGCCTTCGCGGAAAACCCGACCGACATGATGTTGACCTGCGGCATGGTCTTGCCCACCGCGCCGAAGGTCGCGCTGAGCAACAGCACGATCGCCGTCACGGGGCTCGACACCCGAAGCACAAGCTCGATCCCCGAGGCGACAAGACCCGAAACTTCTTGCGCTGAAATCGATGAGATCGCGAACGCGCCCACCGGCACATTCGTGAACGATGCCATGATCGCACCGACGGTTCGATCCAATCCGCCCGAAGCGAAGAAGACCGTCAGTCCAGCGAAGTACAGCAGTTGACCGATCACGTCCGCATCCTCGTCGGCCGCGGGGTTGTAAACACGCCCGAGCGC
>JBKDPX010000266.1:0-6871 GCA_046342165.1 Phycisphaerales bacterium
GAAACCCTGCCGAACCCCTTGGCGCAGTCCTAAACTTCGCGCCATGTCTGATCACTCCACTCGTTCCCAACCCGGATTGTCAAGCCCCCGTCGCGGCGTCTGCCATCGCTGGACTCAGTCGCTCATCCCGACGACCCGCGAGGCTCCCAATGACGCGGAAACCCCGAGTCACATCCTGCTGCATCGTGCAGGCTTCATTCGACAAGTGGGCGCGGGTATCTATGACTATCTCCCTCTGGCTTGGCGGACTCTGACCAAGATCAGCGCGATCGTTCGTGAAGAAATGGACGGCGCTGGTGCGAGCGAGTTGCTCATGCCGGCTCTTGAGCCCTTCGAACTCTTCGCCGGTACGAAGCGTGATGTGGATTACGGAGACAACCTCTTCCGATTGCAAGATCGCAAGGGCAGGATGAACGCTCTTGCTCCAACGCACGAGGAAGTCATTACCGAACTTGTGAAAAGCACCGTGACAAGTTACAAGGCGCTACCTCTGAATCTCTACCAGATCCAGACGAAGTTCCGTGATGAGGCACGCCCTCGTGCAGGATTGCTTCGGTGCCGCGAGTTCATCATGAAAGACGCCTACAGCTTCCACATGCACGTGGAGGGGCCGGGCGGGCTCAACGATGCCTACGACGCGATGTATCGCGCGTATACCAATACGTTCACCCGATGCGGTTTGTCATTTACCGCGGTCGAAGCCGAAAGCGGACCCATCGGCGGTTCCGCCAGCCACGAATTCATGGTGAATTGCGAGAGCGGCGAGGACACGATTTTGAAATGTCCCGAGACCGGCTACGCCGCGAATGTCGAGAAGTGTGAGATCGGTGATCGTGGTGCATGGACCTTTGACGCCGATCCGACCGGCGAATTGACGGAGGTTCACACTCCGAATCTTCCCGGTATCGAAGAAGTCGGCAAAGCGATGAAAGTCAAAGCTGATCGGATGCTGAAGACGATCGTCTTCGCGGTCACCGGTGCCGCGCCCGGAACGCCCGCGGACGCAAAACTCCCGAAGTGGGTGCTTGCGGTCGGTCGCGGCGATCACGAAGTCAACGAAGGCAAGGTGAAGAAGCTGAGCGGATGTTTGGTAACCATGGCTCCTGAAAAGGAGGCGCGCGCCGCCGGATTCGCCATCGGTTATGTCTCACCCCGCGCCGTCAACTCAGTGGCTGATGCAATGCTGCTTGTGGATCACGATGTCGCACAGGGCGGCTTCTGGGCGACCGGTGCGGACAAGGCCGATTACCACGTGAAGCATTTGAACTGGAAGCGCGATGTCGGCGCTCCGCTCTTGGAGATAAGTAAATGTAAGGTTGGTGACCTTCGAAACGCAGCGGTAAGGGATCCTTCTCCGCGCGCCAACGGCGCGAAGCTCGAAGCCGCGAAAGGAATCGAAGTCGGACATATCTTCAAGCTCGGTACGAAGTACTCGGATGCGATGGGCCTTGCGATCCTCGATGACAAGCAACAGAAGCGATCCGTGATCATGGGGTGCTACGGAATCGGTGTCAGCCGAACGATGGCCGCGACCGTCGAACAGAATCATGATGAGAACGGCATCGTGTGGCCCATGGCAATCGCCCCTTATCACGTCCTGGTCACCATGATCAAGCCGGACGACGCAAAGCAGCGCGATGTCGCGTCACAGTTGTCTCGTGAGCTTGCTTCGCAAGGATTCGATGTGCTTGTCGATGACCGAGACGAAAGGCCGGGCGTCAAGTTCAAGGACGCCGACCTTGTCGGTATTCCCGTCCGCCTGACGCTGGGGGAGAAGGGACTGGAGCAAGGCGCCGTGGAGTACAAACTGCGCAAGGACTCCGGCAAGGGCGAATTGGTTCCGTTGTCGGAAGTTGTTTCAAAGATCGCTTCGATCGCCTTCTGATCCCGTCCCGGAGAGCTTTCTTTACGGTCGAATCCGACCTTCTGTTTTACATAACCTATCTTATAGGACGTTATTCAGGTCAGGTCGCTGATCGCACTTGCATGCGCTCCGCCGCCCTTGGACACTGTTGAAAGTATGGATACCTCCCGCGATCATCTCACGCTCTCCGGCGCTCCGCTCACGATCGAGCAATTTGTGGCCGTTGCAAGACACCGTGCTTGCGTTTCAATCGCCCCCGCTGCGATCGCAAAGATGACCGCATCTCGCGCTGTGATTGAAGATGCGCTCGCGGATGGACTGGCCCATTACGGCATCAACACGGGATTCGGTTCACTTTCCCGTCAGCGTATCGATCGAAACGATCTCAAGGCCCTCCAACGTAATCTCATCCGCTCACACGCCGCGGGGGTCGGAACCCCCCTTCCGGATGAAATCGTGCGCGGCATGATGCTTTTGCTGGCCGCTTCGCTCTCGCGCGGACTTTCCGGCGCTCGCTCTCTGCTTGCTGAGCGCATTGTGGAACTTTTGAATCGGGGGGTGCACCCCATGGTCCCTCAAACGGGATCCGTCGGAGCGTCGGGCGATTTGGCCCCCCTGTCACATGTCGCTCTGGCTTTAATCGGTGAAGGACAAGTGCGATTCGAGGGGCAAGTGATGGAATCCGCCGAGGCCCATCGGCGCTGCGCGCTCGATCCCATCGTGCTCGAAGCGAAAGAAGGTCTCGCGCTCATCAACGGCACGCATTTGATGGCGACGCTCGGAGCGTTTGCGGTTGCGGATTTCGGCGCCTTGCTCGAGAACGCTATTGGCGCCGCCGCGATGAGTATCGACGCCTCGCGTGCGACAGATTCATTTCTCGATGATCGGATACACGCCGCGCGAAATCAGGTCGGACAACGCGAAGTCGCGGCAAGTCTGCGTGACTGGTTGTCGGGAACTCAAATCGTCGGCAGTCATGCGGAGAACGATCCGCGGGTGCAAGATCCGTACTCGTTGCGGTGCATGGCGCAGGTCATCGGCGCCGCGAAGGATTGTCTGAGTTATGTAAAGCAGATTGTCGAGCGCGAACTCGGTGCCGTGACTGACAATCCGCTTGTTTTCGTCGGGGGTCAAGGCGAAATCATCTCCGGTGGCAATTTTCACGGGATGCCGCTCTCGATCGCTTTGGATTCGCTGGTGATCGCCGTGACGCATGTCGCAGGCATCAGTGAACGTCGCGTGTTTTGGATGACCGCCGCCTTTGATACCGAGAGCCATCTCAAGCCGTACCTTGCGACTGGTCAACCCGGATTGAGTTCCGGACTGATGATCGCGCAATACACCGCCGCCGCATGTTGCAATGAGATGATCACGCTCTGCACACCCGCGGGAGTTTCGAACATCGGAACAAGTGCGGGAATGGAAGATTACAACTCGTTCGGTCCTCGAGCAGGATTCAAAGCACTGCGAGCGATCGAATTGGCCCGAAGCGTTGTTGCGATCGAACTGCTGACCGCCGCGGCGGGAATCGATTGCCATCGCCCGTTGAGATCGGGCGGGAAAGTGGAAGCGTTGCATGCACGGATCCGAGCGATCGTGCCCCCGCTTCATGAAGATCGCTCGCCTGCGCCTGATATCGCGGCGATTGAATCTCTTCTTCGCAACTGACACCCCCACCATCGTCACCGATTCGTATGAATCGAACGGGAACACTTCCCCGTGGCGACTTCACGCCCGATTCGCAATGCTCTGCATGAGATTGCTCGGTGTCGCGTGTACTCCGACGATCGTTCGCTTCAATCACGAAGGAGCAAGCCAATGCCGGTGGGAACAATCACAAAGTCCGATTCTCAAATTAAGAACGATGTCCTCAATGAACTGAAGTGGGATCCCTCGATTGATGAGACCGAAGTTGGCGTTCAGGTGAAAGATGGCATTGTGACCCTTACGGGCAGCATCAGCGCCTATCCCAAGCGTCTGGCCTCTATTGAAGCCGCGCATCGTGTGTACGGTGTTCTCGACGTCGTGGATGACATGAAGGTCCGCATCCCTTCCAAATGGGAAAAGACCGATCAGGATGTCGCCGGCAGCGTCAGGAGCGCGTTGAAGCTTGATGTGATGGTCCCGGACGAGAAGATTCGTTCCACGGTGAGTTCCGGCGTTGTCACCCTTGAGGGGGTTGTCGAAAACTGGATGGAGCGCTGGAACACCGAACGCGCGATTCAGCGACTCGCGGGCGTGAAGGGCGTGATCAATCGCATCACAATTGCGCCCAAGCCCGTCAGCGCCGACCAGATCAAGACTCAGATCGAGAGCGCGCTCGAGCGTCAGGTCGAGCGCGAAGCCAAGCGGCTCGGTGTGACAGTGTTCGACGGCGTGGTCACGATCACCGGTACATTCCGTAGTTGGGCTGAGAAAAACGCCGCCACGCGCACCGCTTGGGCGACTCCCGGCGTCAAGCGTGTGGATGATCAGACCACCGTCGATCCGTACCAGTGAATCACACAACCTTCGGAGGGATTATGTCGCTGCACACCTTGAAGGATTTGTTGGTTGATCAGCTTCAGATGCTCCACGCAACTGAAAAGCACTGTGTTGAGATTCTGCCGCGCTTGGCGAAGGCGGCGATCAGCCCGAGACTCGCGTCAATGCTCTACGCTCACTCGGATGAGAGTCGCGAACACATCAAGCGCATCAACGATGTTCTGCGCTCTCTCGGCGACGCGCCGCGCGACCCCGCTGAAGGAGAGTGCAACGAAGTTCGTGGTGTTCACAAGGATCTGATTCGGATCATCGAAACCACGGATTCCGATCCTTTCGTCCGAGACGCCGCGCTTCTCGCGGCGACTCAGCATCTCGAGCACGTTGAAATCGCGGGATACGGCTGTGCGAGAACTTGGGCTCAAGTACTCGGATATGACGAAGCCGCGATCCAGTTGCAGAAGACGCTCAGCGAGGAACGCAAGGCAGACGCGGATCTCTCTCGCATCGCGGAGACATTGAATCGCAAAGCGATCTCGGTGATTGCCGCTTTCTAGGAGTTGTCACCAATCGAAAAGGCGCGGAGTCATGCTCCGCGCCTTTTCATTTGTGCATCGCTTCTTCCTCATCGGGTCACGGCGACCCGTCCTGACCCCTCACCGGTCGAGACGGATGGCTTGCGGAGCCACGCCAGGTAAATCAGCGTGAACAACACGATCGGCCATCCGATCATCGCATAGCGATTCATTGATTCCGTGAATGTGAATCCTCCGATCTGCATGGGCAAATACTCGCGTCCCCAAATGCCCATCCAATAGTGCCCGAGTGTCTCGCTCAACACCATGCCCGTCAGAACCTTTAGGGCGTCTTTTCCGGTGAACTTCATACAGCCTCCTTTCCATCCCGCAGGATGAGTGGTAACCAATCAATGTTCTCCCTGACATCATCGTGAAACCACGGGGATTCTTCCTCATTCGTCGCCCGCTGCATGTCGATTCGTTAAGCTTTGTTCCATGGCTCAGTTCGCGCAGGTCCTCATGATCCGTTGCCGGGAGGTTGGTTTGGTGGCGGTCGATCCCACGTTTCACGGAGCATCTTCGCTGCCGATCAAGTCGCTCCCCGGAAGTCTTTTCTTGGAAGGTTGATATCGCATGCACATGCTGATCCCGATAATCATGCTGGCTTCGTTCATGCCCGTACACACCGCTCCTCCGGAGTATGAGGGGTATCGATTGGTATTCGCGGATGAGTTTGAGCAGGACGGATCCCCCACTGCAGCCAATTGGATTTACGAGGAGGGATTCGTTCGAAATCGCGAGTTGCAGTACTACTCAAAAGACAATGTGCGCTGCGAGAATGGCATTCTGATCATCGAAGCGCGACGCGAGGTCGTGCCGAATGAGTCTTTCGATCCCATGGCTCCACAGGACGACTGGAAGAAAAGTCGATCCCAGGCGAGTTACACATCAGGATCCATCAAAACCAAAGGACTTCATTCTTTCAAGTACGGCAGGTTTGAGATGCGCGGTCGAATCGATACGCGCATGGGGCTCTGGCCCGCTTTTTGGACTGTCGGTTCAGGCTCCAAAGAGAATCCCGCTCGTCGATGGCCGAAAAATGGCGAAATCGACATCATGGAGTACTTCCGAGGGATTTTGCTTGCGAACGCGGCATGGGGTACTGCGAAAGATGGTGTTGCAAAGTGGGATGATGCCAAGCACCCCATCGCTGACATTGCGGCACAGTCGAAATACAAGACGCCCCAGTCATGGTCCGAAGCATTTCATACGTGGCGAATGGACTGGGATGAGTACTTCATCCGCATCTACGTTGACGACATGCTTCTCAATGAGATTGAACTCTCTAAGACCGTTAATGAATCCGAAGACGGCGCAAATCCGTTGCGAGAGCCGCACCACATGATTCTGAATCTCGCGATTGGTGGAACCTCCGGCGGGGATCCTGCGGAGACGAGCTTCCCGGCGAGATTTGAAGTCGATTGGGTCCGGGTGTACGAAGCGACAGAACCGCCGAATGCGCCACGCCTTTCGGAAGGGATGAGTTCCCGTCGACTCAAGATCGATGGACGGAATCGGGCATGGCATGTCTATGTTCCTCCGACGGTTTCCGATCCCGCATCGGTGGTGCTGGTGCTCCATGGCGCGGGAATGAACGGGAAGATGGCGATGTCGTTCACCGGGATGAACGAGAAGGCTGATCGCGAAGGATTCATCGCCGTCTATCCCGACGGTACCGGCGCAGGATCATTCTTAACTTGGAATTCAGGGGGGCGTGGCAAACGCTATGACGATCGAGTCAACGATGTGCTGTTCATTTCTGCGATCATCGATGATTTGCAATCTTGCTCATCCATCGATCCGAGCCGGATTTACGCGACGGGCATCTCTAACGGCGGCATGATGTGTTACCGACTTGCAACGGAACTTTCCGATCGCATCGCCGCGATCGCTCCCGTTGCCGGAACATTGACTTTGAGAGAGCCGAAACCGATGAGGCGTGTACCGG
>JBKDPX010000267.1:0-2833 GCA_046342165.1 Phycisphaerales bacterium
AGGTGGCGCGAGGTCGGAATTCGGCGTCGCATTTGGGGAGTTTGGCTCTTGAATATCCCGTGGCGTTACGCCGGGACGGAACGCGCCGCGCTTTCAGCGCTTGGCGGATTCCGAGGCTTCGAATTGGACGCGGATGCGATCGATGTAGTCCTCGGTAGCGGTGACGTTGCGACGCGCCTGCGCCGCGGCCATGACTTCGAGGAACTTGTCCAACCGATAACGCTTTTCGCCGGAATCGGTGACCCAAGCGAACGGTTGCGTGGAGCCGCTGACGGGAAGCGTCGATGCGAACATGCCGCCGGTGGCGAGCACGCTGCCCGTCATGATGCGCGTGCAGATCGCCGTCTTCACGTGATCACCGATGATCGAACCGAGAAATGTCTCCCCGGTGCGCTCGTTGCGACCGTCATGCGAAGCCTTCGCGATCACTTCACCGTAGGTGTTCAGCAGATTGCTGTTGGTTGTGCCTGCGCCAAGATTCACCCATTCCCCGACCCATGAATCGCCCAGGTATCCGTCGTGCGCTTTGTTGGCGTAGCCCTGAAAGATGGTGCCGCCGATTTCACCGCTGACTTTGCACCACGGGCCGATCGCGGTGTTGGAACGAATCAAGCCGCGTTCGAGCACGGTCGAGTTCGGCCCGATGTAGACAGGCCCGATGAGACTCGCACCGGGTCGAATGACGGCGTTGTCATCAATCACGATCGGTCCGGATTCCGCATCCAAGACGACGGTCGGATAGACCTTGGCACTCTTTGAAACATAAACGTGATGTTCACCGAAACGCGACACGCCTTGCGGAGTCGGCTGGGACGGCTTGTCAATGAAGGACGCAAGATCGTGGGCCAGGCATGCGTCACGCATCGAACGAACATGCCAAGGCCGCGAGATCAACACGCGTGTTTCAGCGGACTTCGCCGCACCTTGCGGAAGACCCTGGCCTTGAAGAAATGCGATCGCTTCGCGAACGGTGAGGTTCGCGGCGGCAAGATGCGATTCCTCGGGATCGCGGAGCCACTCTCCGGGTTGAAGCTTGAGTATGGTCGCCGATGGAAGTGGGCATCGACCGTTGACCAGCACAATGCGATCATCCGCCGAGAACGCGGGATTGACGGGGCGGTTCGGTACATATTGGGCCGCCAACCGCTCGAGGGAATCAGGAACGATCACGCCGGCGAGCGTGCAATCCGTCACGCGCGACCATCGTTGCCACGCGGTGAACGCGCCGCTTCGTACATCGAACGATGCGCGCAAATCCGTAAGAGGCGCAGTCAGTCCGAGTCGATCATCGAAGAGCACCACCTTGTGCATGCGCGGATCTCCGTTTCATCACACCCGACGACCGAAGCGACTCGCGTGCTGTACGGGCAAGCCCATGCGACCGGCGAGCGGAAGCAAGGCGAACGCAAGCACGAAAGCGACACCGCCGGTGTATGCAGCGCTCGCGAGTGCGCGAACAAGCTCGGAACTCAAACTGAAACTCGTGAGCGGTGTTCCAAAAAGCACGCGTAGCGCGATGATGGAGGCGGCGACAGCCATCGCCACGCTTCCGCCCGTGAACGCGAGGAACCCCATCGTGAGCGGGTTGCGCCTGAAGACAAGTCCTCGCAACGTGAGGATCAACTGCACGGCGACGACAAAACCAAGCGCGCGCGGACCGATGATGGTGATCGAGGGGCCGCCGTCTTTCAGTTGATACTCGAAGATGAGATCAAGAACGAGTCCGGCGATGAACGCGGACCACGTCGCCGCCAACGGAGTCGCGAACATCGCGACAAGCGTGACGAGGATGAACACGGGGGACGGTTTCACGCCCGTCGTGCCCAGAGCGAATGCGTCGCACAATCCCTTTTCCATCCCGACGCAAATCCACAGCATGACGGCGAAGGCGATGCGATTCATGGCGCACCTCCGCCGGCCTGTTCACCGTCGACACCGGTTCGAATGATCACCTGTGCGACTCGGTCAAGTCGCTCGATGGTCGGCCGCACGGTGATGATCTTACGAAGCGCCTGCTCCGGTGCAGACTCGATCTTTTCAACGCGGCCGATCAGCACCATTTGCGCGACGCGCGGCCAGCGCTCAGGGTCCGCGAGTCGAACGTCATCGCCGACCTTCGGTGCGATGACACCTGCGGTCTGAACATCACGCCGATCTTCCACCGGTCCTCGCAGGGTGCCGTCACCCCGCGGCCGAAGTCTGCACGCCAGTCCTTCGGATCCCGCACCTTCGACAAACACGACGGCGAGGAGTTGCTCGTCACCCGATGTGATCGGCAACACCGTACTCGTGCGATCACCGACGGATGTCACGCGTCCGACCAGTTGCATTCCAACGCCTGTGGCGATGCTGTTGGCGTCGACACCGTGACGCGCGCCTGCCTTGACCGTCAGCAATCCAGCGCCCGCATCACCCGCGGCGCCGACGACGGGTGCGTACACCTGTCGGACCGTTGAATCAGGCGCAAGATCCATGAGCACTCGAATCTCACCGAGCGCCTTGCGCAGCGAATCGTTTTCACGCTGGAGTTGCAAAGTGCGCGTACGCAACTCGCTGAGTTGCTGCTCGAGCGCTTGAACTTCAGCGGAGCGCTCGGCTGACTTGGATGCGGGAGAGAGCCACCGAGATACCGTTGAGAGCGGACCGGAGACGGGCACGACAACCACTTGGGCCAGTCGGCCGAACCAAGACTCCCACTTGATCAGATTGAGCGGCAAAAAGCACAAGACAAGCGTCGCGAGCAATGCCACGGCAAGCGAGCGCCTTGGTTCAAAGAGTCCTGTCATCCGTCAAGATCGCTCTCGAGACTGTGCTGCCATTCCTCGAGGTGTTC
>JBKDPX010000268.1:0-3475 GCA_046342165.1 Phycisphaerales bacterium
GCGGGTTCCGGCGTCGCTTCCGGTGCGGGAGTGAATTCGAAGGTCGGCTGAGCGGGTTCGGAAGCGGGTTGTTCAGGCTGGTTCATCCGTCATTCTCCGTGTAAATGCTGGCGGCGCACACCGGCGCGCCGCCTTCAATCTAGCGGGCAAATTCATCGAAGGCAACAACGCGCCGCGAAGTTCCACGGGGCAAACACACTTCGTATTCGTAGATGATTACTTCGGCGGTTCCTGCACCGGCGTGTTCACGATGCCGTCAACTTGGGAGTTCGACGTGCGTCCGCCGATCCCCACCCAGCGACCGCCGCGGCGACCGGCGGTGGTTGAACCGGTCCAGTACGGGTAGCCGTTGACTCCGCGATGGACATAATCGGGTGCATCGATGATCAATGTGCCACGGAAGGAGGTGATCGTGGCCCCATCACCACCGTTGTCGACCCATTGATCCGTTTCAACCAACTTGGTGATCAGATCGATCACTTCCTGTACCTTTTCATCGCGGGACTGGCGATTCTGATCGTCCTGTTGACCGTTCGCGCCATCCTGGAACGGGCTTTGGCCGCCGCCGCCCTGGCCGGATTGCAGCACGGACTGGAGGTTGAACTCCGGCGCACCGTCGAAATCAGGCACATCAAGCAGCAGATCCTCGATGGAGTAGACCGCCACGCGCTTGTATTTGTTCAGTCTCGACTTGGGGCCGATTTGCATCGAACCGCTTTCGGTCATCTGCCACGAGGCTCCGCCGGCGATGTCATCAACCGCCGCGGCTTTGGCCAACACACGCTCGATGAACGTCAAGGCAGGAAGTGCCTTGGATTCCAACGAAATCGTGGTGTCCTTGTTGAACCCCTCGGGTGAGCGATCATCCGCCCACATGATTTCCAAGTCGGCGCCCGTCGCTTCCGCGATGTACTTGAAGACGTCTTCCAGCCGCGTCTCGCTGAACGACACGGTGATGCGCTTTTGCATTCGCGCCAGCGTCGCCGCTTCCGGGCGCACGGTTGTCGGGGCCACGATGCGTTCGGTGGTCTGCGCCATCGCATAGGGCGCGACCGTTCCCGCAAAGCAGGCGGAGATGAGGCAGATCGGAGTCAGAGTTTTCATGGTGATGCCCGCTTTCCACCCCCGGAACGGCGCGCGGCGGGATATGCCGCGACTCGCCCTCTATTGTACTCGACATTCGGAGTTCCTGTTGCTCGAAATTACAGTTCGCACAGGGGCTTGCGTTCGTCCGGCATTCGGGATTCGGGAGTCCGATTCGTGAAACTTCAGGCCTATATCGTCAGCGATTCCAGGGGCTGGGAGCTCAAACCCGCGCACGGCAAGCGCGAGTGGATGGACCAAACCCCCGAGAAGTTCGCCTATCGGTGCCTTCCGTTGGTGATGGCCAACCAAGCGGGGTGGGTGGTGACCTGTCCGAGGTCATTTTCGGCGGTATGGAACGGCAAGCCCGATCCCGACAGTTCGCAGATCCGATTCCTCGACGGCAAGCCGCCGGCGGACGGGATCAAGAGCCACTTCGGCTCGGGCGTGATCACCTTTTCGTTGCCGTGGCTCTTTCGAACCGATCCCGGGTACGGATTGTGGGCGAGAGGTCCGACCAACGCGCCCAAGGACAACCTCTTCGCGCTCGACGGCATCATCGAAACGGACTGGGCGCCGTACACCTTCACGATGAACTGGAAGATCATCAAGCCCAAGACCGAGGTCTACTTCAAGGCCGGCGATCCGATCTGTCACCTCGTCCCGTTCCCGCTCGAACTGCTCGAGTCGGTCGAACCCGAGATGCAGTCGATCGATCAGAATCCGAATCTCAAGCGCGAGTTCTTCGAGTTCACGGCGCGGCGATCGGGCAACCTGCTCAAACTGCAACAAGGTGAGGAAGGTTCGTGGCAGATGGATTACATGAAAGGCAACAAGCCCGACGGCACGCCGGTTTCCGGACACCGCAAGGCGTTCAAACTGCGCGAGTTCCCTTCCTCATAAGTTCTTTCTTTCTCGATCGGAGATGGCGTGTTCCCGTTTGATCTGCTCGATGTCCGCACCTTGGAGCTCGTGTCGCGCCTGCACGCGCCGCTGTCGCAGTTGCCGACGGGAATGCTCGTCGGCGCGATGGTCATCGAACTGGTGCGAGGCAAGCGTGATGTCCCGCGCCCGCTCACCGCGGGATATCTCCTCGCGATCCTCGGCACGATCGCCTCGGCCTTGGCGACCGTCGCGGCGTTGGCGGGGGAAAAAACAGGCACGATCCTCGGCGCGCATCACGATGCGCATCGCTGGACGGGTTTGTTCACCGTGGCGCTTGCGTTCGTGACCTTGCTGTCGGGTTCGTGGACCTTTTTCCGTCCATCAACACGCGCACTGGGCCTGTATCGCAGTGGACTGATCATCACGGCGGTGCTGATCAGTCTCGCGGCGTATTTCGGGTTGGTGGCGGAGTAGTGAGCGCGTGCTCCTGCATCAGCACCCGCTGTCCCACCGTTCGAAGAAGGTGATGACATCATCGCCGTCGACACTGCCGTCGTTGTTGAAGTCGCTGGGGCAAGCCGGTGCGAAGTTGACGATGTTGGTGTACATCACACCGCTGCCGATTCCTTCACATCCACACCCGCCTGAGATTCTGCACCGATATCCGGTGGCGAGTCCGGCGGTGGGTCGTTGAATCGCCATGGCTGCGGTTCCGGTGTTGAGGAATCCGCCTCCGTCCTGGAGATCGATCCACGCATCAGGCGCGTTCGCATCGAGCACTTGCGGATTGCGACGCTGCCATCGATACACGGTCGGAGTGGTGCACCCGGTGGATGAGGCGACTTCGACATCAAAGAAAACGGGCTGATCGACACCGACGGCTTGGTTTGCCGGTTGTCGCGTGATCGTCAGGCTCCAATCGGGAATGCCGTTGTTGTTGGCATCCGGAAGTTCGCCGGAGAGGATCTGCCCTTTATCGACGATGCCGTCGTTGTTGCAGTCGGCGGAGTATTCCATGATGAACGAAGTGTGCTCGCCAAAGTCGACGTTCCAGCATCGCCACCGGCTGACCTCGCATCCATCTGCTACGAGGTCGAGTCTAGCTCGGCCATAGTCCGTCCAGTAGGACATCCGGTTGGCGGCACCGCAGCAGGAGTCATTTCCCTCCATGTAAAAGCCGCCATAGGTTGGCGGATCTCCGCGAATGGGTGTGAATGTCGTGCCATCGACCCACTTCCAGCCACCTGATGGTTCGACTGAACCAGCTGTCTGCATCGCACCAATCCAAGGGCCAAGCCAGTTGGTCCACAACCCAGGACGGTCGACGATGTTGGCAAAGACCCATTGTCTCTCTTGAAGCGTGTTCAATGAGACCAAATCGCCTCCTTTCGCTAAAGCGAGGCTACGCGCGTTGGCCCACGATGTGCCTTGACTGGAAACGAACACCCCCTCATACCAATGCCCATTTCCCCCATCCTGCACCCGCCACTGCACGGGCTGCGCCATC
>JBKDPX010000269.1:0-11155 GCA_046342165.1 Phycisphaerales bacterium
CTTCTGCAGGTACTTCGTATTGTCCGTGTCGACCGTCAGCGCATCGTCCGGTTTGATCGTGTAAGGCACTGTGAAACTCCGATTTCGGTTCGCCTCGATGGTAGGGGCCAAGTCAGTCGGATGAAAGTCTCACCCGATCACTCGCGCGGCCTCGTCCAGCAGAGCATCCGCCTCCGCCTGCGTCGGCGCTTCCGCGATCAATCGCATGATCGGCTCCGTATTGCTCGCCCGAACATGCAGCCAACTGCGCTTGGCCTCCAAGTTCACCCACGCCCCGTCCGACAGATCCACATGGTTCCCCGCGAAAGCCTTTGCGATCTTGTCAACCGCCGCATTTGCATCCTCGCGCCGGGCCAGATCCACCTTGCGCTTGCGAATCGAATACGAATGCAGCGACCCCACGATCTCGCTCAACTTGCGCTTTTCACCCGATCGACCGCTCAGTAACCACATCACCAGCGCCATCGCGCTGATCGAATCTCGAACATATGTCATTCGCGGCCAGATCACGCCGCCGTTTCCCTCGCCGCCCGCCATCGCGCGCTCGCGCTTCATCACCTCAACCACATTCGCCTCTCCGACAGGCGTGCGAATCACACGCGCGCCGAAAGTTGCACAGACATCATCGAGCATCCGGCTCGTCGACAAATTGGTGACGAACACGGCGCCTTGAGTCGACCGTCCCGCTTGCTTCTGCGCGCTCAATATCGCCAGCGCTCCGAGGGCAAGCGTGTACTCCTCGCCGATGTAGCGCCCCGTCTCATCGATGATCGCCAATCGATCCGCATCCGGATCCTGCGCGAAACCGACGTCGAGTCCCTGCTCGCGAACGCACTCGCACAATCCGCCGGGAACGTTGAGATTGTCTTCCGTCGGCTCCGGCGGATGCGGGAACAAACCCGTCTCCTCCGCGCCGAGATGGAGCAGTTCCGCGACGCCCATCGCCTCCATCGCCAGCGCCGCTCCTCGCACACCGCTCGCATTCACGGAATCGATGCCGATGCTCAATCCCTCGCCGAGTGTTTCGGGATCGCCGAACCCGCCGTCCTCGAGCGCCGAGAACAATCGTTGCACATGCCCCTCATCCGCATCGCTCCGATCGCTCGCCTCGCCGAGTCGTTCCCATGAGACATATCGCACACCCGCGCTCTTGAACCGCTCGATGATCTCCCCCGCCAACACGGCGCGCGGCGCCGCCGCACTCGCGCCGAACTCTCCGCCCTCGGGAAGCAGGCACTTCAGCCCGTTCCACTGCTGCGGGTTGTGACTGGCGGTGAGCACCATTCCGGCGACGAAGTCGTTCGGATTCTCTCTCGCGAAGCCGTCGGTCGCGATCGCGACGGTGGGGGTCATGGCGATCCCGACATCGACCACGTTCGCACCGGCGGCGATCAGTCCGGAAGTCGCCGCGGCATGCAACATGTGACCGCCGGCGCGACCGTCTCGTCCCAGTACCACCGACACAGGCTTGCCTTTGGCCTGCTCCATAAGAAATGAGGCGTACGACGCGGCAAAGCGCGAGGCGACCTCGGGGGTGAGCGTCTCTCCGACAATGCCACGACAACCGGAAACCGAAAGCATGAGGGTCATGGAGTGAGTTTAGGGGAGGGTGAGGGGGGTGTCTGTCGGGACAAGGGGCCGAGAACGACCGATTTGGCAATCCCAAACGCACCGATTGTGGGGGATATGACGAAAGTACGGCCCGATTGGTGGACAAACGCCAACCATGAGGCACTTTATGGACGAGTGGAGAAACCGCAAGCCGCGGACGCTTCGGAGGCGTTCAAGGCTCAGAGTGGGCAAGCACTGACGAACTTCGTGGGCAAAGTCGCCCGCAGGTTCACTCGCCTGTCGAATAAGGCTTTCGTGCCGAAAGGTGCGAAACAGTGCTATGAGTGCATTGTCACGCCAAACTGAGATCCCGCTGCTTGTCACGGATTGGCAAGCGGATGTGGTTCAACTTCTGGACGAGCACCATCTGGTCGCTTGGTCAGAACTCCCGCAACGTCGAACACAGTTCGCCGTTTCGCTCTGCCAGTTCCTTGGCGCGCAGCGAGACACCGAAGTCTGTGTCTTCTACGGCAAGTACATCACGGACCTCGAGTCCTTTTGCCATCAACTTGAACGCGCGGTTCCCGGTCCGAGCCTCGAACGTCGTCTCGAAGGTCCCGGCGGTATCGCCGACCTGCTTCGTCAGCGCGCGAGCTTCCGCGGTCGCGCCGAAACCAAGTTCCGCTTCTATGTCTGGCACGATGCGGATGTCTTGCTGAAAGCCAATCACAAGCTCTTCGGACGAATCGTCGACGCCATGTCGGGCGTCGCCGCCGAGGCTGAATACGTCAGCGACGATCTGCTCCTCGTCCACCGAGCCGTGTACGTCGGAAGCTCAATTCTCGACGTGTATGCGGAAGATCCTCGCGGCCAATTCCAAAGCTGGGCGGACGACGGCTCCGGCGATCCGTTCTGGAGACTCGTCACCGGTGTCGATCAGCCCCCGTTCCTCCGCTATCGAATCGACTGCCTGCGCCCCGAACAGGCATAATCAGTCTTGAAAACAAACAAAGCCCGCGCCGAATTCGGTGCGGGCTTTTCGTTTCGAAACGATCGGATTCAAACCGTACCCAACACCTCGACGCGTGAGTACTGGTCAAGATTCAAGAACACCACTTCGCCGTCGTCCTTGCGAACCTGCAGGCGATCCATCCACAACTTGTGATCCTTCGAGTGCGCGAACCACGAGCCGGTCTTTTGCTGCACGAATCCCACCACCGTGCCTTCGACGGTCGTGGTGAGCGTGCCTGTCAAACGCGGCACCTGTTGGGTGACGCGAACGCGCTGTCCGGGGGTGTATTGATTCATGAGTGCCATGACGTTGAAAGTGTAGTCTCAGTCCGCCACGCCGAGATCGCGCTTGGTGAACAGCGCCTCAAACACCAAACCCTTCGCCTCGACGTTCTCGCGTGCTCCCTCAAGTCGGTCGATCGTCGCGATCACGGCGACGACATTCGCACCCGCTTCTCGCAGGCTCTCCACCGCCTCAAGCGCCTGACCGCCCGTCGTCGCCACATCCTCCACCAAGATCACGACATCACCCTTGTTGAGGACGCCTTCGAGCTGTTTCGCCGTGCCGTAGTCCTTCTTCTTGTTGCGCACGAAAATGCACGGCAGTCCGGTGTGCAGACTCGTCGCCGTCACCAATGGAATGCCGCCAAGTTCCGCACCCGCCACTCGCGCGGTCTTCACGCCCAACTTGCGTTCGATCGCAGCCAATCGATCCGCGAAAAGGGGCGCCAGCTGACGCAGAAGTTCAGGTCTGGTCGAGAACAGGTACTTGTCAAGGTAGTAGTTGCTCGTCTTGCCGGATCGCAGCGTGAATGTTCCACGCAACATCGCAACCTCGGCAATGGCTTGCGCCAATGATCGTTCGTTGATTTGGGCGGTGCTCATGACCACAGGGTACGCCCTCCGGAAGGAGTTTGAGACATGCCATTCATCCCGCTCCTCGTCGCGATCACCCTCTTGGCTCAGCCCGAACCCGCGAGCAACGATGCCGACGCCCTGAAAGGCCCCCGGATTCCGATTTGCAAAGCCAAGAGCTTGGTCGAGCGTGACTTTCAAGGAACCCTCCGCCGACTCGAGATACCGATTGAAGAGGCCGCGCTCGAACTGATACCACTCTCCGATACCGAGCGAATCGCGGCGCAGGCCGTGCTCGATGAGCGCAGCGTCGCCATGACCCGGATCGTCGGCGAAAACCTCGAACTGCTCTTGCAATTCAAACTCGCTCGCGATTCAAACAACACCGATGACACCCGTCGCCTGTTGCGTGAGTTCTATTCCAAACTCGCTCCTGTTCGACAAAACGGCACGATGCACGATCAACTCGCCGCCGTTCTTTCCGCCGAACACGCCCTCGAACTCAAGCGTCTCTCCACCGAGTATCGCGATGCTGTGATCGAGGACCTTTCCGCGCGGCAAGGCCCCGATGCGAAGCGTCCGCGGATCGCCTTGACCGCCGCGCTCGCGGAACTCGGCGTCGAAATCAAGCGCGCCTACGAGTCAAGCATCGAAGGCGGACAGCAAGAACTCGATGCGCTGGTCTCCAAACTCGCCCTCGATGACACGCAAGAAGCCAGTGTGCGCGCGATCGTCTCGGAGTACTTCCAGACCACCATGGGCAAGCCCAACGCCGCTCAGCGCATCAAACTCTTTCAGGATGTGAACAAAATCCTGACGCCGGACCAGCAAGCCGCGTTCCTGCGCGAGATCTATGCGAATCCGGCCGATCGCAAGCCTTCGAAAGACAAATAACGGTTGTCCGGCCATTCGAATCGGGTGCACCCACCCGGCTCTCGTGCCGATAATACGAAGCCGCGCCGTCAGTCCGGGCGGGTTGTCGTTCGAAGGAATCCACTCATGAAGATCGTGAAGTCCTGCTCTCTCGCGTTGGTTCTCTCTGCCGGAAACCTCTGTGTCGCGCAAATCACCGCGCCCCCGCCTGCGACGCCGGTCGTGCCCGATGAGTTCAAACCGAGTACGCCGCCGGTCGAGCCCACGCCGGAAATCATCTCCGTTCCGACCAAGCCGAAGGGTCCCACGCCGGCCCCTGATGTGCCGTACAAGCGTCTCGCCGAACTCGATCCGGCGACGGGTCAGTTCAAGCCGCTGAGTGAACCTGCGGAGTGGGTCGCCGTTCGCACAAATCCGCTGATCACCGCGGAAATGTGGGTGAAATTCGAACCCTTCCTCGCCGCTCGCCGCGCCAAGTATGAAGTCATCGTGGTCCAGAACCTCAAAGCCATCGATCAAGTCCGCGGCGGCATCATGGATACCGCGAATCCCGGTCGCAAAGAAGAGTTCGGCGGAATCGTCGGACTCGTCAAGCCCCTCACGACTCCCAACGCACCCGCCGCGCTCGCCAGCGCTCTGCAGTCAGCCGCGCTGATCTCCCCCGAGCAGGCCGCGCTTAGCCGCAAGATGGCGAACGAATACGCCTTTGAAGTCGCCGCCGGTCCCGAGAGAATCAAAGCCGGTAAGAAACCGGATGCGGAAAAGGCGATGGTCGAAGTGCTCAAGCAGCGATTGGAAGAACCTCAGTTCGTCTATCGCCAGATGCGAATCGAAGCATCCCGCTCGATTGACAAGCTTCTCGCGGCAGCCGTGAAGGATGAAGCCGCGCTCAAGCAGGCCATGTCCGTCGCCGGCAAGATCACCGCCGACACCTCGGATGATGAACGCGCATCGGTCATGGATGAAATGGAAAAGGGCCTCAGTGTTGAAGTTCGTCAAGCCATCTACCAAGCCCTGCTCGACAATCGTCCGAAATGAACGGTGTGATATCCTAACGAAATAAGAACCCCGCGCGACAGAGGCGGGGTTTTTCATTTGCCGACGCCCTTCCGGCCTCCATGGTCCGTCTATGACAGATATTCCCTCCATTTTGTTTGCGCAATCCGTGACATGTGGCACCTTTGGGTTGCAGACCAAATCGGGGGTCTGCGGGGTTTGTTTCGGGCGTCTCTCTCCTGCTCGAAATACCCCGAAGTGACGTGGGAAAGTGCGACATTCGTCGCAGCGGGTGTGACATGCACCCGCGAGAGCATCGGTGAGAAGACATGCGCATCCTGCACTATGTCGAATCAACGGACAGCCGCCTGGGAGGCGTGCCGAAGTTCGTCTTGGACTGCGCCCGCGTGATGTCCGCGGCCGGCCACCCCTCAACCGTGCTCACGCTCGACACCACCGATACTCCGTCGGACTGGCTCGGCGACGCCGGAGTCAATAGCGGTCTGCCTCGCGTTGACCGCCTGAGCGCTCCCGGCATCCTCTCTCGGCTCTTCTCCCCCGCGCAGATGTCCGAGATTCGCAGCGATCTGGCCCGCTGTGACCTCGTCCACCTGCACTGCGTGTGGTCCCCGACGACGGTTCAAATCGGCAACGCGTGTCGTTCGATGGGCGTCCCGTACGTCGTCTCCTGCCACGGCATGCTCGACGATTGGTCGATGGATCAAAGCGCTGTCAAGAAGCGCCTCTTCCACACGCTCTCCGGTCGTATGTTCCTCGAGAACGCCGCGCGTGTGCACTGCACCGCCCGCGCCGAATTCGAGCAAAGCCACAAGTGGTTCGAGAACGGTCGCGAAGCGATCATCCCGTACATCATCGATCTTGCTCCCTTCGAGTCACTCCCCGGCCCGGAACTCGCTCGCGCGAAGTTCAACCTCGGGAAGACCGACGGACGCAAGACCGTGCTCTTCCTGAGCCGACTGCACCACAAGAAAGGCATCGAGCATCTCATCTCCGCCGCCGCGAGCATGCGTCGCGACGGGTTCCGTGGCGAGTTCATCATCGCCGGCGCCGGTGACGATGCGTATGTGCGCTCGCTTCAGGAAGCCACGCGCGCCAACGGCTTGCAGGACCAGATGCGATTCGTCGGTCAGGTGAAGGGGCAGGACAAGTTGAGCCTCTATCAGGCCTCGGATCTCTTCGTCCTTCCGACGAGCCAGGAGAACTTCGGTCTCGTCTTGGTCGAAGCCCTCGCCTGCGGAACTCCGCTCGTCACCACCAAGGGTGTCGATATCTGGCAGGATGTCGAAGAGAGCGGCGCGGCGAAGGTCGTGAGCGATCCTTCGATCGAACTCGCCGACGCGATGGGCGACATCCTGACCGACGGCGCGCGTCACTCCAAGATGCGCGAAGCAGCCCGTCCGTGGGTTTTCGAAACCTATGACCAGGATCGCCTGACCCGCCGCTTCGAAGAGATGTACGGCGAGTGCGTCGCCGGCGTGTGATCATAAATCAATTCGATGAACATGAGGAATCCGCCATGGCCGCGGATTCAGTCATTTTTGCGGCGCGGCAAGAGAGGCCTCGATCGTCGCCAGTTCTTCATCGGTGATGGTTGATCTCGTTGAACGCAACATCGTCATGAAGTGCGCGATCTCTTCCGGTGCGGTCGGGAATCCGATGTTCCCTTTGGATGAGTTGGAGTCCGCCAGTTTCGCGCCGTTGTGGTCGATGACCGCGAACCACGGAATGCCTCCGCCGGCCGGTTTATCTGTATAAACATTATAAGACCGGTGAAGCTCGCCCGCGTTCTCGTCGCGCATGGTGTCGATTTCGACATTGATATAATCTTTTATGATAATGTTATGAATCTCGGGACGGTTCATCCAGCTCTTGAGCTTCACGCACCACGAGCACCACGGCGCGCCGAAGTGGAGGAGTATTTTCTTGTGTTCAAGTTTCGCGCGCTCTTTCGCCGCGTTCATCACGGTGTCGGCGTTCAGTCGTTCGACTCGATGCGTCGAGAGATACGCGAGCACCTTCGACACATCGTGCCCGCCGTCTTTTTCAAGCGATCCCGTCTCCGTGTTGGAAAGCGTTTCGCCGTCGGCCGAGAGCACCGTCAGATACGGAATCCCGTTACCTTTCAAATCCGCGCCATACTTCGCGGCGAGATCCATGTTGATGTCAAACCGACCGACATTGATCTTGACATACTCGAATTCGTTTCGAAGTTCCGCCGCGAGTTCGGGCGCGCTTTTCATCGTGCCGTCGAGTTTGACGCACCAGCCGCACCAATTCGCGCCCCACTGAATCAGCACGCGGGTCCGTTTGAGTTTCGCCTGTTCCAGCGCACGCTCGATCTGTGCTTTCGCATCGGCGTCGACGTCGTACACCGCGACCTTCTTCGCCGGGTCTTTCGCCTCCTGCGCGAGTGACGGGTTGACGATCGTGCTTGCCAGCGCAACGGCGAGAATCAGGTTTCGCATGTTCGCATGATAACGGATGTCGTCACGGGGAGAACGCTCGTTCCGCGGCATCGATCGCACGGGCCAACGCGGCGCTCTTGTTCACGGTTTCCATGTACTCGTCTTCGGTCACGGAATCAGCGACGATTCCGCCCGCAGCCTGCAGGTGATAGCACCATCGCTCGCCTTGTTTCATCGCCACCGGGACAACCATGGTTCGGAGCGTCAGCGCGATGTCCATCTGCCCGTCGAGTCCGATGTATCCCATGCCGCCGCCGTAAGGGCCGCGTCGAACGGGTTCGAGTTCATCGATGATCTGCATTGCCCGAACCTTTGGCGCGCCGGAAATCGTGCCCACGGGCAATGCCGCGCGCAGCGCGTCCCAGCAATCAAGGCCCTCTCTCAGCGTTCCCGTCACGGTGGAACTGATGTGCATCACGTGGCTGTAGCGTTCGATTTCCATCAGCGCCGGCGTCTGAATGGTTCCGGGCTCCGCGACTCGCCCGACGTCATTGCGCCCGAGATCGACGAGCATGATGTGCTCCGCGCGCTCTTTCTGATCCGCAAGCAACTCGCGCTCAAGCGCCGCATCCTCCTGCGGAGTCGCGCCCCGACGCCGCGTACCTGCGAGCGGCCTGTTCGTCACTGTCATGCCGCCTGTGGCGTTGCGGCGCACGCGGCACAGAATCTCGGGACTGCTCGCGACCAAAATACAGCCCTCACCCTGCAGATACACCATGTACGGACTCGGATTCACCGCCCGCAAAGCGCGATACACATCGAACGGATCGGCTTCGCTGAATCGTTCGAAGCGTTGACCGATCACCACCTGGAAGATATCTCCCGCTCGGATGTACTCCTTGGCCTTGGCGACCATCTGCGCGTGAAACTCGCGCGTCATATTGCTCGGCGGAGGTTCGGCCGCGGTCGTTCGTTCGAACAATCCGCTCTTGAGCGGCCTGCTGTGTCGTTCGATGGTCTCAAGCAGTCCGAGTAACTCGTTCATCGCGCGATCGTGCGCGTGTCCGGCATCGGCTCCGGGCGCCACCTCCGCAAGCTTCACGATGAACACCACTTTGTCGACGTGGTCGAAGACGATCACGCTGTCGTAATACGAGAAATGAAAATCCGGAAGTCTTCGGTCATCGCGCGGGGCTGAACCGAACGAGAGTTTCGAGGGTTCCCCGTATCGCACGGTGTCGTACGAGGCATACCCGAACCAGCCTCCCAACACGCACGATGGAAGTTCGTCCTTCGCCCCGCGCGCCGGCGGACGCACAAGTTTCATCGATGCACTCAGTCGCCGCGGCACATCGAGCGGATCCTCCTCGCGACCGAACGCGCCCGTCGAACCCGCATCCTTCACGCAGGTTTCATGTCCGTACGCGATCACCTCACGCTTGGGATGCGCGGACATGATCGAGTAACGCCCCTGTCGCTCACCGCCCTCGACCGACTCCAGCAGAAAAGACGGTGCGGTTCTCGCATCACCTGAAACCAGTCTGCGATACGCCAACACCGGTGTGAGTTGGTCGCTGAGCACGCGAATCGAGACGGGAATCACGATCGTTTCGCTCGCGCTCCTGTGTTGCGCGGCCAGCGTGATGAACTCTTCTCGCGACAGATTGGGCATGGCTTGAGCGTAGGAATCGCGCCGCGCGTCAGAAAGTCTTGCGCAGTCGCTTCGGCGGAATCTGCAATTGATCGCGATACTTCGCGACCGTACGCCGCGCGATCTCGATGCCGCGCTTCTTAAGTTCATCGACGAGCGCCTCATCACTCAGCGGCTTGGATTTGTCCTCGGCGTCGATGACCTCGCGCAACGCGACCTTGATCGCGTCCCACGCCATCTCCTCGCCTTGGCCCTCTTCGTTCTTGGTCTGCACGCCGCCCGAGAAGAATTTCCGCAGCGGCCAGATCCCGCGAGGGGTCGCGACATGCTTCTCGGCGACCGCGCGGCTGACCGTCGCCACGTGAATGCCGAGCTCCTCAGCCACTTGAGTCATCGGAAGCGGTTTCAGCGCTTGCGGTCCGTAGTCGAAAAACTCGCGCTGATTCGCCACGACCGCTTCCACCACCCGCAGGATCGTGCGGCGGCGCTGTTGCACCGCGTCGATCAACCACTGCGCGTTCGACATGTTCGTTCGAATGAACTCTTTGTCTTTCTTCGGCATCTCGCGGCTCTTCGTGAGCTTCGCATACTCCTGATTGATCCGCAGGTTCGGTACGCGCGAGTCATTCAGATATGAGATGTAGCGATCTTCGTCCGCGAGATACTCCACGATCGCGTCCGGAACGATCGGACGCGCCGACTCCTCCACCAGACGCTTCGCCGGCGCGATGCTCAACCGCTTCAGCAGCATCAACGCTTCTTTGATCTGTTCCATCGTCAGTCCCGATCGCTCCGCGACTCGCGGCAATCGGTTCTGCATCAGATCATCCATGTGATTCGCCACGAGCGTGCGCGCATGCCCGAACGACTCCGCAGGCCATCCCAATTCCTCGCGCTCTTCTTCCAGCGCATCGAGTTGCAGAAGCAAACACTCGCCCGCATTGCGCGCACCGACTCCCGCCGGCTCTAGAAACAACTGAATCGCCTTCAGTGCGCGCTCCAGAATCTCGAGAGTCACCGCACCGGAATCCTTCATGCTCTGCGGCGCGCGATCCAAAATCGTTTCGAGCGGCGTTCTGAGATAGCCGTCATCCTCCAAGTGCGTGATGATCAACCGGCCCGCGGGCTTGAGCTTCTCGTCTGCGTCCGCCAATCCCCATTGCGTCGTCAGTTGCTCGCCCAAAGACTCCATGCGCGACGGGGTCGCGGCCATCGCGTCCATCTTCGCGTCCCGATCGCCGTCGCCGCTTGATCTGCGGTAGTCGCTGTAATCCTCCGCGGATCCGCGTTCGACTTGTGCATCGGAATCGAACTGATTCTCCATCGCCTCGGGGTTGCTTTCCCCATACGAATCGAGTCGATCAAAGTCTTCGGTGCCGTGCGCCGCATCGACTTCCATCGGGCGATCGCGATCGTCCTCGCTCGCCACTTGTTCCCCGCCGCCCTCTCGAACTTCGGGTTCGACCTCGGTCAGTTCCAGCGTCGGATTGCTCTCAAGCTCTTGTTCAATGCGTTCTTGCAAATCCGCAAGCGGCATCTGCAGGATCTCCATCGACTGGATCATCCTGGGCGCCAGCTTCATGTGCTGGCCGAGCCGCATGTGTTGGGAAGTGTCGAATCGCATCGTGGTTCGTTTCGAAAGCCGTCCGAACCCGATCCGGAACGGCTACATCACCTGTCTACAGAGGATTGAATCGGCCAAAACCGCCTTGTTTGCGTACTCAAGCTGGCTTCCTGCAGGCAATCCCCGTGCCAATCGCGTCACCTTCACAGGGTGGTGCTTCAGCGCTCC
>JBKDPX010000270.1:0-3178 GCA_046342165.1 Phycisphaerales bacterium
TTATCCGTGGTGGTTCACCGGCGTTTGGACTTGATTCGCAACTCCCAGACGTCGCTGTTGACGCAGATGATCCAGCTTCTCGAGGTATTCCATCACCACGATGACAAATGTCGCATGGCTCCACGTGAGCGGACTCACGCTCATCGGATCCCCTGAATACGGATGGAACTGTTCCGCGAGCACACCCGAATCGCCGGCGCGATCCACGGTCCATTCCAACAGGTTGGCCGCTTCGCGAAGTTCCTCGACGGACGTGGCTTTCGCGATGTGATACTGCGCTTGCCACAGGGTGCAGATCACCCAAGGGTTGCCCGGCACATCATTGGTGTTCACGCGCTCGACCTGGTGGTAGTAGTCGCGCTCGTATCGAGCGCAGCCGCCGACGGCGGTCTTGCACCATAACTTCTCACGAAGCGAGGTCATTTCCGATTCGATGCGTGGGTCGTGCGGATCAAGTCCGGCGAGCGCGAACAACGCAAAGTTCGCGGAATCCGCGGTCATGTCCAGGCGATATCGACCGCCGCCGATCGGCGTGACCATTCGCGCGAAGCGCTTGTGATCCGAACTCCACATCCACTTCATCATCGCAGCGCGCATCTTTTCGGCGCCTTCCCGATATCGAGAAGCACGATCGAACTCGCCGAAATCGGTAGCGAACGCCGCGGCTGCGTTGAGCGCTCCGATGGTCGCCGCGACCGTAAAGAGGTGAACGCCACGTCGCTCTTCCCACAAATCCCAGGAGGGGTGCGGCAAACCGTTCTGATCACGGTACGACAGGATCCACTCCGCCGGACCGATGATCAGAGAACCGTACAGCGGCTTGATGAACTCAACGTCCTTGTAGCGAACAAAGTGCTTGCGAAGCGCCCAGAGGACAAGAGACGTCTCGTCCTGCTGAATCGGAAGGATGCGCTGGCCTTCGATCATCCACGGGTGCCAACTGCTCGCCAGTTCGGCGGTGGGGGTGTACTTGTGCAGGAAGTAGCCGTCGCGTTGGATCGCGCGCCCGCAGTACCGGAAGAAGTTTCGGGATAACTCACTCTGGCCCGTCAAGATCAACGAGTACGCGACGAGCGCGCCGTCTCGCGGCCAACAGTATGAATAGTGGTCGCCGCCGAATGCTTGAATGTCGGTGTCGTTCGCCGCGATGATCGCGCCGCCGTTGTCGATTTGCGTGCGCAACACGAGTTGACTGCGCGAGAAGAGATCCTGGACCCGCGGCGAGAGTTCGCCGAGATCGATGCGCTCCTTGCTGACCCACAAACGCCAATACGCCTCGGTTCGTGCGACCATGCGATCCGGCCACTTGTCGAGGATGCGTTTGTTGAGTTCCTTCACATCGTGATACGAAGCGCCGCACGCGAGCCAACTGGTCACATGCGCGCTGCCGTTCGCGGGAACCTGCAAGTTGAAGCCGATCGTCGCGTCGACGGAACCCTGACTGATCGCGTTACGGCCAAGTTGACCGTCTTCGGCGTCACGCCAGGTGCCTTCAGCGCCACCCAGTCGTTTCGTGCCGATCGCCCAGTTGTCGATGCCGCATTTGTTTTCGTCGCAGGCGTTGAACAGGAAGTAGGAATCATCTTTGTAAATCACGACGCTCGCCGTCGCGGGGTCGTAGTTTGCGGTATCGCCGACCGGCGTGCCGCGAACGGAAAGGTCCCAGTGACTGAAAAGCCTGACATCGCGGTCGCGACCGAAGAGGTCCTTCACCTGCGTTTTGCGAATATACACCGGTTCGTGAAAATCCACGCAGTCGTTGCACACGAGTTCGAGTCCGAGTGTTTCATTGCGCAGGACGACTTCCTTTACCAACTTATCGGGTTGGTATCGCATGGTCCGAACCCAGGTCGGGTCCTCCAACCACGCGAATCGCCCGTCGGCCCAGACTCCGAAGCGCTGGACATGTCCTTCGGTGTGATTGAACCTTCCGACATTCGGGTAGTAGACATCTCTGACGCGGTAGTACCGGTCAAAGGTCACAAGGAGGTTGCCGTTACCGACGGGGATGTCTCTGGCCATGGAACCACATCTCCACCGGGATAGACGTACCCGGTGCGGAACACCATCCCCTCATCGGCGAAAAACGAGGGAGGGATGCGTCCGAGTATCACAGCGTAGACATGATGTGCAGATTTCGATGTACTGCGGCAAAAGTTGCGCATGCTCAAGCGGATTTACGCCACGGCGTTGTCGGCGTCTTCGGATGAGGCCGAAGCGAGAGCCGCGACCAGACGCGAGCGTGGATCCCCGACGAAGGAGAGTTGAATGCCGAAGTTCTCCCCGACTTTCACCGCGCGCCCGCAGCCAACGGGCTTTTCCGCGATGACCAATTGAAGCTCCTCGTCGGCGGACTTCGGCAGTTCGATGATCGCTCCCGGCGCAAGTGAAAGAACCTCGTTGACGGCCATGCGGCGTTCGCCGAGCACGACGACAAGCGGGACTTCAAGGCGCAGAACCTGCTCTGTGTTGGTGTGTGACATCATGGCACTCGTCGGGGGTTCGAAGGTCGTACTTCGTTGAAATCGCAAAGTCGATGCCAGAAATCACCCTCCCCAAACAAAATCGCCCATGACGGGCATGGGCGATTGGGTAATCCGATTGAGTTGTGAAGCCGTCAACCGTCGTAACGCGCGGCGATCAGGGTGACGTTATGGCCGCCGAATCCGAAGGTGTTGTTCATCGCATAGCGCACGGCCTTCTGGCGGGCGTGGTGGGGGACCAGATCGATATCGAATCCCTCATCCGCGTTATCCAAATTGATCGTCGGAGCGATGATGCCGTCGCGAACCGCATGAATGCATGCGATGAGTTCGACCGCGCCGCTGGCGCCGAGACAGTGGCCGTGCATGCTCTTGGTACTGCTCATCAGCAGTTTGCCATTCGATGATTTTTTCGCGTGGTCTCCGAACACGCGAAGCACCGCGGCGACTTCCGCCTTGTCGCCCAGGGGCGTGCTGGTGCCGTGCGCGTTGATGTAGTCGATCGAATCGGAGTTCAGGCCGGCATCGCGCATCGCCATCCGCATGGCACGCGCAGCGCCTGAACCCTCCGCGTCGGGCGCGGTGATGTGGCTGGCGTCGCAGGAGTTTCCGAAGCCCACCAATTCAGCGTAAATGGTCGCGCCGCGCTTCTTGGCGTGTTCCTCGGTTTCGAGTACGAACATCGCGGAACCCTC
>JBKDPX010000271.1:0-3356 GCA_046342165.1 Phycisphaerales bacterium
CCCGCCGCGCCGTCTGTCGAAGTGATTTTCGACTGCTGTGTCCACGCCGCGCCTGAGCGCGCAAAGACATATGCAGAGCCTTGATCCGCGTTGGCGCCGACATCATCATTCGGCGCGCCGACGATGGCGTAGTCACCGAAAAGCTCGACGGTCCATCCGAAATAATCGGCCGACGCTCCGTCGGATGCCGTGAGTTTGGCTTGTTGTGTCCAAGCCGTCCCCGACCGATTGAATACATAGGCGGACCCTTGAGATGGAACACCGTTTATTTCATCCGCGAACGCACCGATGATCACCGTGTCGCCGAAGATCGCAACGGATTGTCCGAACAAGTCAATCGACGCTCCGTCGGACGCCGTGAGTTTGGCCTGCTGTGTCCAAGTCGTGCCGGAGCGAACAAACACATAGGCTGAGCCCTGCTCCGGATTGGCGCCGACATCATCGAGGTAAGCACCAACGATCACGGTATCGCCCGAAATCGCGACCGCATATCCGAAGCCGTCACCGATTGCACCGTCGGACGCAACAAGCGACGCTTCCCATGTCCAGCCGGAACCCGTCCAGCGGTAGACCTGCACGGATCCTTGATCTGTGAATGCTCCGATATCATCACTCGGAACGCCGACGAGCATCGTGTCGCCGCTGATCGCGACCGCTCGCGCGAATTGATCGCCCGCCGCGGCGGCCGGGTGCAGAACTTGCACAGGCGTCGACCGCTGCGCCGAGGCGACAGAAGAGACGCAGGCCAATAGCGCGGCGACAAAGGAACCGATTTTCATCATCTTTCTCCCGGGACGTTCAACCCATCCTATCAGGGAGGTTTGCCGTTACAAGACCCATTGCGCGTGGCGTTTGACCGATAACCGCAGTCGTTTGAGATGCGGCGTGGTTTGGCGTGGCCTGAGCGTGGCTTCGGCCTCCCGGCCGAAGAGTGCTCGCGGGCGAGACGGGCAGAAAGCGAAAACGGCAAAACGATAAAGCGAAAATAAAGAGCCCGAAGACTCTTCATTTTCGCTTTTCACTTTTCGCTTTTCGTTTTCCTCCGTTCCCGCCCGCGGGCACCCTTTGGCCGGAGGCCAAAGCCACAATGAAAGCGAAAATGGCAAAGCGATAAAACGAAAATGAAGAGCCCGAAGACTCTTCATTTTCGCTTTTCACTTTTCGCTTTTCGTTTTCTTCAGCACCCCGCGTCCCAGTCGGCGAAGAAGCCGATCACGTCGTCGCCGTCCACGCCGCCGTCGCCCGTGTAGTCCGCCGCGATGTCGCCGATGTCCCACGCCGCGAAGAACGCGATCACGTCGTCGCCGTCGACGCCGCCGTCGTCGTTGAAGTCCGCGGGGCATCCTTCGCAATCATCCGGGATTCCGTTGTAGTCCGCGTCGACTTGCGTGCCCTGCTCGAGTTCGCGTCCGTCGTTCAGTCCGTCGGCGTCGCAATCCGGAAGTCCGGTCTGACACACATCGGCGATGCGGTCAGGTCTGCCGCGACTGCCTGCGTCGGCGAGGAACGCTTCGAGATCGGCGAAGTTCTGCAGCGTCGCCGCGGGGAACCCGCCGCCGGGATGCGTGATCTCGAGCGTCAGGCGACGACGGATCGTCTCGCGGCTCTTGTTGCGGATGTTCGGCCCCGTGCCGCCCGTGCCGTTGGTGTTGTGGCAACCGATGCACGAGGTGTTGAAGAAGGTCGAACCCGCGGCGCGCACACCCGTCGGGCCGCCGTCAAAGTCCAGCAACACGCCGCTTGCGATATCACAAGTGTCGGGAATCTGATTGGCGTTGCAGTCGGCCGCCGCGCCTGAGGAGATGTCAATCAAGTCATCGACGCCGTTGTTGTTGCAATCGACGATCGGGATACGGCGATAGATCTTGAAGTTGTCGAGTCCGCACTCCATGATCGAGGCCGTGCCCGCGTCCGTTGCGGTGAAGCGCAGTCGCATGTTGCTTGTGATGGTCACGCCTGCGGAGGTCAATTGACTCTGCGTGATCGCATGAGGCGTCCACGCCAACGCGTTGTTCGCGGTGTGCGATGCGACTCGCGTCCAAGGTCCGGTTGTTCCGTTGGATGAGATGTCGACGAAGATGCCGTCCACATTTTCTCCGGGAACGGAGATGTAGTTGAAATAGTCATAACATATCGTTACATTGCCGCCGGGGCGTCCGCCGCCGATATTGACGAGATCGAACGCGGGACTCGTGAGAATCACGCTGCCGCCGTCGACGTCCGAGTTGGCGTCCTGATTCTGCGTGACCCAGCACGAGCCCGAACCGTCCGAGTCACTCGTCGGATCGTTCGCCCACGCGCTGCCGTTCACGGGTACGCCACGCTGCCAACCGCCCGCCGTCGCGCCGGAGACCGTCGCGGTCCAGCCCCGATCGGTCTGGAAGTTGTCAGTGAAGACGCTGATATCCGAGGGCGTGATGATGCACGGACAGCCGCACGCGGGCGGAACGATCTTGTAGATCGAGCCGCCGATGCTCACGATGTAAAGTTCGCCGAGATTATCTTCGCCGAACGCCACGATACTGCCGACCGCGAGATTCGGCCACGAGCGCTGATCGCTCACCGTCGTGCCGTTGTAGCGGAAGCTCTTCACGAATCCGCCGCAGTAGTCGGCGTAGAGGAAAGCGCCCTGCAGCAGCGGGATCGCGCCGCCGCGATAGACGTATCCGCCCGTGATGGAGCACGCGCCCGCCGAGTGCGCCTCCACCGCAACCGGATCGGTGTAGGTGCCGAGCAGCGTGCAGTTGCTGTCGACCGGGCCGGCGACGAAGCCTTCGCGGCAGTCCCAGCCGTAATTACGCGTGCCCATCGACGCGATCGGATTGGTGAGCACGGACGGCTGGAAATCGATTTCCTCAAAAGCGTCCTGACCCACGTCCGCGATCCACATGTCGCCGGTCAGCTTGTCGAAGCTGAAGCGCCACGGATTGCGAAGCCCCATCGCCCAAATGTCGTTCGCCCAGTTCGCGTTGGGTGATCCCGCGACCGCCGACGGATTGTCGGCCGCTTGATAGTTGCCGGCGACGTTATCAACGTCGAAACGAAGCATCTTGCCGAGCAGACTGGTGACATTTTGCGCGAGTTCGTTCGGATCGTTCGCACTGCCTCCGTCGCCAAGCCCCCAGTACAACTTGTTGTCAGGACCGAATTCGATGTGGCCGCCGTTGTGATTCGCGTACGGCTGTGTCACCGTGCGCAAAATCACCGGCGCAACGGTCGAGTCATACAAGCCGCTTGTCGCATACGGAGCCTGCGCGCGATACCGCGCGAGAACCGATGCGCCGGTACCTGTCGCCGTGTAACTCACGTAGAAGTAGCCGTTGGTCGCGAAATTCGGATGGAATGCCAGTCCGAGC
>JBKDPX010000272.1:0-1677 GCA_046342165.1 Phycisphaerales bacterium
GCTGGCCTCACCGGGCAAGCCGATACCGGTCTTCTTGCCGAATCCGAAACGCTCAAGCGTCGCGTGCAACTCTGCGAAGCTCATTCGTTCAGCCGCTTTGATCATGCCGATGTTCGAACTGTTTTTGAGCACATCGGGCCATGTCATGGTCTGGCGCTTGGTCACGTCCTCGATGTATCGACCGTACGAAGTGCGCCAGCGACCGCCTTCGGTGTCGAAGACTTCTTCCATCTTCGCATAACCGAGTTCCGTGATCACAGCCCAAACAAACGGCTTGAAGGTTGAACCGGGTTCATAGATATCTTCGACGCATCGATTGCGGGCGAGCGCAGGATGGATCTTGCGTTTGTCATCATCTTTCAATGTGACATAGCGACGCGCCTTACCCAACACTTTCGGCTCCGGCGGCGCCTTCTGGCCCTTCGCGAGATTCGGCTTGTCAACCCACGGATACTCGGCCAATCCCGGAAGATCTCGAACAATGTCAACCATCGCGAGAATCGAACCGGTGTGCGGATCGGCAAGGATCAATCGGCCGCCCGCGGCATCGCAGTCCTCCATGCCCTGCATCAATTCTTGCGTTGCGATGCGCTGCAATTCCAGATCAATCGTCATCCGGATGTCGTTGCCTTGGCGTGCGGTGCGAACCGAGTCGGAATCAGTCCACAACGGACGTCCACGCGCATCGCGAACGAATTCGAGCGTGCCCTTCGACCCTGCAAGCGGCTTGTCCGCAAGCAACTCCGTTCCCATCAAGCCCTTTTGTTCCGTTCCGACCTTGCCGATGATGGATGCGACGGTGGCTCCGCCGGGATACTCACGCACCGGCAGATCCTCGAGAGCAACGCCCGGGATCTTCGCTTCGCGAACTGCCTGGGCGACCTCTTCGGAGACCACACCGGTCAGAGGCACGAATCGAATCGGCCGCTTCTTTGCGTTCTTCTCTGCGTCGACGGTGACCGCGGTCGTCGCGCCTTCCGCCGCTGTATCGACGCCGTCAGCCGACTCCACGATGGGATCGACATCTCCCGGAACGGGGCCGTTTTTAATCAGTTTGCGTTCGATCAGCTTCTTCAGTGATCCGGAATCCTCATCGGCCGCTTCACGCTTGATCGGATTCTCAGCATAATAAGCGCTGTTGAACTCGACCGCCTTCATGATCTTCGCACCGACATCCGCCTCGGACATGCCGGTCAGTTTCGCAAGCTGCATAATCGTTTCATCAGGAGGCGACGGCAACATCGTCGGATCAACGTAGACGCGCTCGCCGAAGCGAGTGGCGGACAACAACCTGCCTCGACGATCCAGGATGTCACCACGAATCGGCAGCAACTTCTTGGTCGTCGTGCGCTCGACGATGTGCTGTTGAAGTTCGCGTGAAGGAGCAAGTTGAAGTTGACCGACACGAACAACCATCACCGCGAGGACAATGATCGCTCCGATGCCGACCGTCCAGACGGTGCGAGTGAACCACGCGTCATGATTCGAGGATCCGGACTGCGACGACCCGGGTGAGGGCGCGTTGAGTTTCATCATCGGTCCGCTCCGTTTCTCGATCGGCGATCGGCGGTCTTCTGCGTCTTGGCGCGAGTGGGTTGCGTGACGATTTCCTCGGCATCCGCTTCAGCGACTCTCGCGTCGGACTCCGACTTCTCGGTCGGCGGATCGAGCGGAGGC
>JBKDPX010000273.1:0-2551 GCA_046342165.1 Phycisphaerales bacterium
CGATTGATCTGACGGGCGATGTCGAGGTATTGCTCAACGACGGACGCCGCATCACCGGCAGACTGGCGGAGCGCACTGATGAATTCGTGGTGATCACGGTTGCCGGACTGCCCGCGAGATTCAACATCGCGGACATCAGCGAGATCACGCCGATGCGACCGGTTGAAGAGCGACACAAGGAACTGCGATCGGGGATCGACGACACGGATGAGGAGCGGTTACTCAACCTTGCGGAATGGGCTCGCTCGAAAGGACGACTCGATCTTGCGTTGGAAGATGTTGCGCAAGTCCTCAAGGTGAATCCTTCGAACGAAGCCGCCGCGAGATTGAAGACGTTGATTGATGCGCAGATCGAACTCGAGAGGCGTAAGAAGGACGATGCGCGAGGAGCCGAATCAGACGCCGGCGCAAAGCCGGAACGAACGAAGTTCCCGCTGCTCAACGAAGACGACATCAACATCATCCGGGTGTACGAGGTGGACCTGGCTGATCCGCCGCGAATGAGCATTTCTCAGGAGGCGGTCAAGAGTTTTATTGATACGTACGCGGGACAAGGCCCGGTTCCTTCGAGCAAAGACGGGAAGGAGACATTCGCGCGCAGAAGCGTGCCGCGGATTCTGAGCGCGATGTTCGAATTGCAAGCGCGGGAGTTTTACGCGGAAGTGAAGATTCTCGAAAATCCGAAGCGGATGCGGGACTTCCGGGACGATGTTCAGCGCTGGCTGGTTCCGTCGTGCGCCACGACGGAATGTCATGGTGGAAACCAAGGCGGAAGACTGCGTTTGCACAACAAACGACAGAACGCCGACGCCTCCGCCTATACGAACTTTTACATTCTCGATCGATTCCGCACCGAGGACGGCTTGGCGTTGATCGATTACGACACACCCAACAGAAGTCCGCTGTTGCAGTTCGGCCTGCCGCGGGAAGAGGCGCTCTACAAACATCCCGAACTCGCGGCCGACGGCCGCAATTCGATGAAGCCGATTTTCAAGAGTGAGCGGGATGATCGGTTCCAAGCGACTGTGGAGTGGATCACCTCGATGTATCAACCCAGGCCCGAATATCCGATCGAGTATTCCCCGCTTGCACCGTTCTCAGCGCCAACGACGGAAAAGTCCGGCCCGACGCCGCGCTGAGGCAAGATCCGTACATGAACCGAACACGGTGCGACGAGGCGAACGACGCGTCTTTCGTTCTGCTACCATCGCAAGTCACGGTCGGGAGAGAAACCCCGCCGGAGCTGATATTTGATTTGGAACGCACCATGAAGCAGCGCTGTGATCGTGTCATGCAGTCGAAAACCCGAACCTTGGCGGCCTGCGCAGGCGGCGTTCTATCACTGTTGGCTCTGTCGGGTTGTGATCAACGCAGCGAGGCGGCGAAATCCGTCGAGCAAGCCTCACGCAACACGCGGGTGTTGACCGGAAACGGAGGAGCGCAAGCCGATGAGGCCGATCGCGGCAAGACAATGACGGCCGTGCTTGGTGATGCGCAGAAGGCGGCTCAATCGATCGATGACATGGAGAAGGCTGCGGGCAACCTGTTGGCTGCGACCGCGCAAACCGATCTTGCTGAAACGACGTCGCATAAAGCGACGGATCTTGATCTCCAGGCGCGCAACAAGATCACATTGATGTCGGCCATGGTGAATGAGTGGGCCACGACATCATCCACGGTCGCCGCGGCGGAGGGCTTCGATCCCGCGGAGCAACTGACGGAGTTGTCGAATCTGCGCTCGGGAAAACAAAAGGAAATCGCAGCGATGCGCAGCGAGTTGCAGCGCGTTGAAAGCGAGGCGAATTCGATCGCCGCGGCCGCGAAGTCAAAACTCGACGCGGCCGCTCAGAAGCAAAGCACATATTCGAACATGGTGGACGGAACGGTGGCGATGAGCGCTGTCGAGGCGGCCAAGATCGTGACGGAAGCGAATGTGATTCGTCGCGAGGGCGACGCTCTGCGACTCGAGGGCATGAGACTTCAGGCGGACGCGGAGTCCCGCACGCCGACGATCCGCGACATCCGTCTGAAGATCGAAGAGTTGACGAATCAGGTTCGTCAATTCGAGTCAACCGAAAACACCCTGCGGGAAACGGCTTCCAATTTCAAGGCACAAGTTGAGTCCGCGACCGATGCGGCGACGCTTGCGGCGAATCGTCTTGACGGTGCGGTCGGCGAGTTGGAGGCGATCTTCGACGGAGAGTTGAAGTCGGCTTTTGAGGATGCGATCAATTCGTTCTCAAAGGCGCGCGGATCGGCGAGTTCGGCTCAAACCGTCGCACCGGGAGTCGGGCGACTGTCGAGCGGAGAAGCGCAACTTCACATCGCTGACATGCAGTGGGCGAAGAGTCAGGCCTTCGGAAACTTCGCGTCCACGCTGGAGCGTTTGGCGCGCGTGAAGCCGACACTGCCGCAGGCCGCCAAGTATGGCGAATCTGCCGCAAAGTACCGCAGCATTCAAACTGAGGCGCTGAAGGAAGCCGCGAGCGCGTTCGAATCCGCGAAGTCCGCATTCGACGGTGCTCGCGTATCCGGACCGTCCAAGGAACGC